>NZ_OCMJ01000005.1:0-49397 GCF_900215255.1 Rhizobium sp. AN5 | reverse complement strand
ACATCGCCAAGATGGCCGAAAAGGCCGGTGGCCTGCCCGAGAATGCAGCGATCGGCACCACGGTTGAGGATCAACCGCGGGCGAATATCAACGTGCCGGCATTGCTGCAGGCGAGCGTTGATCTATGGCACGCCAAAACCCGCCCGCTCTTCCTATTCCTGTCCTGCGAGCCACTTATCGGCCCCGCCGATCTGACAGCGTTCAAGGAATACCCGGCATCAAAGTATCACACTGACGCCTTGCGTGGGAAAATCTGGATGCGGCCGGAAGACAACGACATTCCCAGCACAAATCACGTCCATAACGGCCGGGACTACATTGGACTTTGCCACAGCATCCAGTGGGTAATCGTTGGCGGCGAAACCGATCAGGGCGAACACAAGGCGCGGCCGGCGCACCCGGACTGGATTCGCAGCCTGCGCGACCAGTGCGCGGACGCCGGCGTTGCCTTTCATTTCAAGCAGTGGGGCGAGTACGTGCCGCAGCTCGGCGCGGTAACGCTCGATGATGACCCGGAAATCAGCCGGTTCGACTGGATGGAGTGGACCGGCGAGGAATGGGAACACTGGCACAAGCCCATGTGGTGCGACGAGCTGGACCCCGACCACAGCATGATCCGGGCCGGCAAGCGCAAGACAGGCCGCTTTCTGGACCGCGTTGAACATAACGCCCGCCCCGCCGTCCCTGCCCTCACCCTGAAAAATTCCGCAGCCTGAAAGGCGTTTCGATGACAGAGCTTAGATACCTGCCGTCCGCGTGGATGGACGAATCTATCCCGATCCAGAAGAAGACCCGAACAGCTTTATCCAATCGCGCCGGCGATAATTGGTTTCTTCGGCCGACAGAAGAAGACGAAGATGACAGAATTACTCTCAGCGCCTACAGCACGGCGATATCGTCATGTTCGATGAAAACCGCGTCTTTGGCGATTTCACCCTCATCATTGAAGATGATGGCCGATGGCTGACGACTACGCACGTACCGGCGCAAGCCAATTGCTTTCGTCTCGAACGCGAGAACGAAACGATATCTCATTCGATAGATGACCTGATTTCACTCATGGAGATGAAGGAAGGCGAATACTCTATCGATGCCTATTGGTGGTCGGACTATGAAGTTCCGCTTCGCTTCGTTGCTGAAGGCGAAACGGCCCGCTTCGAGCGTATCGAAGGGACCGCGCAATGAGCCGCGATGATCTGGCAAAAGCAGCCCTCAAACTCGCAAACGCAGTTGAGCATGACATGAACGGCAGCATGGGCAAGGGAGCAATGGCGGCCTGCTTTCCGATACGACCTTGCGCGCAGCCCATGAGGTTCATGCGATCCTCCAACCGCGAGAAACGGAGGCCGCGCGATGAAAGACCATCCTATCCTATTCAGCGGCACCATGGTCTGCGCCCAGCTCGAAGAGCGAAAGACGCAATCGCGCCGCCATTTAAAACTGCCGAAATGGGCGGTGCCCGGCACGCTCGAAATCGATGAGGACGGCCCTTATGCTTGCGTAGAGGCCACAAGCTGCCTTGCAAAGGTGCCGCTCAAAGTCTCTGTGGGCGACCGCTTTTGGGTGAAAGAAACGTGGCGTGCGCATCAGTGGTGCGGCGATCTGGTTGAGATTGCCTATGCAGCTCAGCGCGGGAAGGTTGGCTGGACGGACCAGGTGGAGCAAATCCCCTACCCGAACGGCGACAAGGATGCGTTCAAATTTTACGCGCCCAAAGGTCCGGATTTCTGGCGGCCGTCCATCTTTATGCCACGCTGGGCATCTCGCATCACGCTTTGTGTGACCGATGTGCGGGTTGAGCGCCTTCAGGATATCAGCGAGGAGGACGCATTTGCCGAGGGCGTTTGGCACACACCTACCTTCAATCGATTTGCCGACGACCTTCAAGCAGCATGCGTATCACCTCCGGGAAAATGGTTCACCAGCGCAACCGACTGGTACCCGCGATCTATGGGACAGGATCAACGGCCCCGGATCATGGGACAAAAACCCGTGGGTAATTGCCTACACATTCACGGTGCACAAATCCAATATCGACAAACTGGAGGTCCATTCATGACGCACATCGCGTGGAGGCTGAGGCATCGCAACGATGGTCCTCACATGTGGGAATACTACCCACTACCCATTCACCCGCAAACTAATGCGGACATCGTCACTCAGCCCCTCACACTTTCGCAGCTGCTCGACATTCTTAATGACGATAGGCACGCGAACGCCCAAGAGCGCCCGCCGGAGCCGCACCCGCCGCTAGGTTGGGCATCCGACGAGGCCAAACAGCTTCTCTACCCCAGGTCACTGACAAGCGATCTGAAAACGGTACTTTCGACCATGCTCTGGAATTCCGGAACCATGGCCGAACTCTTGCGCGCTGGCGGCGAGAGCATCAACCACAGGGCCGAAGATGAGCAGGCACACGTTTTACATTGGCTTATCGTCACCCTCCTTGAACACGGCGACGATTACCGCACCGTTGCAATGGAACATTTAAGAAAATGCGACGCCGCCCGCACCGCGAATGAAGCCGATGGAGCCGCCACATGAGCATTATCAACGCATGGAAGCCGGAAGAAGACGTTGTATTGCACCAGGTGCTGGGCAAGGTGGCCGAGGAATGCAGCGAGCTGGCGAAGATTGCAACGCGCTGCATGATCCAAGGCTACGCTGAAGCCGATCCCGCTACGCAAAAGCTGAACAGCACCGCGCTCATGGAAGAAGCGGCGGACGTGCGCGCTACGATGCGCTGGCTGTTCGATGTGCTGGATATCCCATTCAAAGGCGAAAGCCCGCGTGAAGCCCGGAAATTCGACGGCTTCAAACGATGGGAGTCAATGCTACGAGCTGCGCCCGACAATCGCCGTTGCCAAAACTGCGACGGCTATAACTGCGATGACGGCTGCGCTTATCCGGAACCAACCACCAAGCAGGAGGCCGGCCGATGACCGCCGCAACAAAGACGCAAAGAGACCTGTACGAAACCGCCGTCATTGAGCGCCTGAAGGAAAGCGGGTTCCTCGAAATCGAGATACGCACCGAAAGTCTCATGCGCTGCGGTGACGGATATCAGGACGAGATCATCAATGCCGGCTGGCACTACTGGAATGCCGCCCTGTCCGCTGCGGAGCCACAGCCCGTGCCATCCGTGGCCGTGAAGGCTTTGGATACATGCGCCGTCGATTTGCTTCTGTACAACCTGCTCGGAGAGGCAATTCAGGAAGGCATGCACAAAGCCACCAATCCCGATTGGGTCACAAAAGACTTTACGCAGACCGTTACATATATCGCTCTTCGCTCCACCATCTCCGCACAGGTGCAGGACGTGGCGGGGACCGTAGAGGCATTCGATAAGGATCACCCGGAGCTTTACTGGCACATTGCCAAAGGGAAGATAACGGCAGGCGAACCGCTCTACGGCGCGATCATCACCGATTCAAAAGGAAACGAAATCGGTCATGGCGAAAGCGATGCCAGCGCCGTCGATGCATTCAATGTCGCTGTCGCGAAAGCCAAGCACCCGTCGGCACCCGAAAAGCAGGACATTGCCTCGCTAGAAACCCAGCTGAAACATCTCATAACGACGCGTCCGAACAAGGCTGCGCTTGCTGCTTTCGATGACGATACGCGCATGTGGTTCGTCGCACAGCTCGCGGGCACAGCCAGCAGCCGCGTACCCCTCACAGACATTGAGGCTTTGGTGGCGCGACACCTGCCACCAGTCACGAACGACGCGCACACGAACTAAGGGAAGAAGGGTTTTGCAGCCGGCGAAACGCCATCACCGAGGAAACTTTGTGACGCCGCTTGCAGAATCAACGGGAATCACTGCTACATGTAGAGATGAAGAATACTCGTCCCTCATCCCGTGAAAGCGTTGCAGCCACCCGCGCAAGACAAGCAGCCAGAGGGCTTGTGAATGTCAGCATTGTTATGCCGGGTGAAGTGGTAGCAGAGATTGACCGTTTGAAACAGGAACGTGGGGCAACGTCCCGCGCCCCGATTTTGGAAGAGGCCGTCAGGTTTTATTTAGAACAAACAAGGGCATAAAGTAAAAAGCCCCACCTTTGGCGAGGCGGGGGCTTTTTGGATAAGTAGATAAAACGATCTTGAGAACCGTAAGACAGTCTCAAGATAGTTCAGAATTAACGAACTCGCAAGATGTTAGCGCTTGCGGGAACGCTGATTTTTTGTCTTCTGTCCATGCCCTCTTGAGAGAGGACAAAGGAACCATGTTCCAGCAGATTGGCGCGGTGCAGGCAAAATCCAGCACCAGACGAACCGGCGCACCCGTGCGCAGAAATTCCCGCCTGAAGGGCAAGTGCGAGGCTGTATTCTGGAAGCCCCTGCCCCGCCACGAAGCCCGCGAAATCCTGCTTGCCGCGCGCAAGTATGAGCTGGCAATGAAACAGCCAGGTAAGCGCACCGGCCCCCTCGGTCACGTCGCCCTTGAAGTGCTGGACTATCTCACCAATCTGGTTGATTTCGGGAACGGCCGGCTTGATCCGTCCATCAGCACCATCATGGAGAAGATCGGCCGCGCCCGAGCTGCTGTATGCCGCGCCCTTGATGCGCTGCGCACTCACGGCTTTGTCGACTGGCTGCGCCGATACATCCCGACCGGCAATGACGGCGCAGGCCCGCAGGTGCAGCAGACAAGCAACGCCTATCGCTTGAGCCTGCCGGCGCGCGCCAAGGCGCTTCTTGGCAAATATGTGAGGAAGGCCACCCCCCTGCCCGATGACGCGCTACAGGCCCAGCAGGAACGTGAAGACGCCATCAAGGCGCACATGGATGGCCTTTCGTCGGCCGACCGCCTGCGGGAGACTGTAGAGGACAGGGCGCGCGCCGAGCAATTGGCCGGGTATGTGGAGCGGGCCGCACAGAACCGCGCCCAGCGGCCCGAGGAAGGCCGCCAGACGCCAGCAGCAAAGCGGATGCAGTTTCATTACACCCAGCCGGCGACGGCGAACCCTGCCATCGAGCGCATCCGCAAAAATTTGGAGGCAAGAAAGGCCGAAAAGCTTTTGAATGAGCGTGAGTTCACTGAAAGAACTGAATCCGGTCCTGATTTTTATAATCCTGCGGATTAATAAGCGGACGCCGCTTGTTCGGTCCGCTCACGCGGCCCTGCGGCGGTTCCGAACCGCGTTAAAGTGCGGTTCGGCGGCAACCTATACGCAGTTTCAGGACCGTTTACACGCCCGGATAGGTCTTTTGGCTTATGAGAGGTCGCAAGGGGAAATCTTGAAGAGAATATTATTCCACATCCCCCGGAGCGGCGTCTTGCGGTGCAACTTTAAGCCGCGCGATAGTCTGGCGGCTCACGCCGTGTTTTCGGGCCAAGGCCGACACGCTGACGCCTTCCGCGAGTTCTGCCTTGGCTGACTTCACTTGCCGATCCGTCAATGCGGGCGGCCGGCCGAAGCGCTTGCCTTTTTCGCGCGCCCGCGCCACGCCGGCTTGCGTCCTTTCAATCAACAGGTCACGCTCAAATTGGGCCATCGCATTCAAAATATGCATCGTCATCGTGCCGGCCGAGCTGGTGAGATCGAGGCCGCCCAGTTGGAGGCAATGCACCCTCACCCCGTTTTCGGCCAGCATCTTGACCGTGCTGCTAACGTCCATGGCGTCACGGCCGAGGCGATCCAGCTTTGTCACGATCAACACGTCTTCCGGTTCGAGTCGGTCGAGCAGTTTCAAGAACCCCGGCCGCTGGGCCACCGGCGTACTTCCAGAGATCGTTTCCGAGACGATCCGGCGCGGCATGATGTTAAAGCCGGCCCTTTCAATTTCCGCGATCTGGTTCTCGGCCGATTGTCCAACCGTCGAAACGCGCACGTAAGCAAAAATTCGAGACATTCTCTCCCCTGCCCTGTCCATAAGTGACCGGGCCATTATTGGACATGTCGCATTTGCTGGAAAGGGGGTTTCGACCAGGTGTTAGCGTCGGCGCCACATCCGGACGATTTTGAGCATGCGCCTTAGCCCCTGCCCTATTGCCCAACCCGTTGATTAGGCACGCGGCATTCACCCGATTTAAAATTAACTGCCTGTTTACTTTAGTCACTCGGCATACCGGATTAGGTGCAAAACCGGGTTCATATAAATATCGGGTTTTTTGGTTTATCCGGTAATAGCGATTATCCGATTAGTGGAAATACCCAGTTGCAATTAAAACCCGATTTGTGTTTATATCCGGTCAATTCATTTACCGGATTTAATAATTAATCCGATATCAACTTTTACCGGGTATTTGAATAAACCAGATTATAGCGTTAACCGGAGAATGACATATGCCTGTTGTCGTAGTGGCTTCATCAAAGGGCGGGGCAGGGAAATCCACTACCGCTGTAGTGCTGGGGACTGAGCTAGCGCATAAGGGTGTCCCTGTGACCATGTTGGATTGCGACCCCAACCGTTCATTGACCATTTGGGCAAACGCTGGGGAAGTTCCGGAGAACATCACAGCTCTAAGCGATGTGACGGAATCCAGCATCGTTAAGACAATCAAGCAGCACGATGTTGATGGAGCCGTGGTGATCGTGGACCTTGAAGGCGTGGCATCCCGCATGGTCTCTAGAGCAATATCACAAGCAGACTTGGTACTCATTCCCATGCGCCCGAAAGCACTGGATGCGACCATAGGCGCGCAGTCGCTACAGCTTATTGCCGAAGAAGAAGAAGCAATTGACCGGAAGATAGCTCACGCGGTCGTATTCACGATGGTTAGCCCTGCGATCCGCTCAAACGAATACACAGGCATCAAGGCGTCACTTATCGAAAACGGAGTAGAAATCATTGAACCGCCTCTTGTCGAGCGGACGGCATATTCCGCACTTTTTCAGTTCGGCGGCAATCTCCATTCAATGAAATCGAAGCAAGGCAATATGGCGGCGGCAATCGAAAACGCCGAGGCCTTCGCGATGGCAATATTCAAGAAACTAACGGAGGCACTGCGATGAATGATTTCAAACTAGATCTAGGGTCGCTGAAACGGACCGCGAAGCCGGCCAGCGAAGCAGCCATCGCGAAGGCTGACGCAGTAGGGGAGGCGAGGGGCTTCGTTGATCGCTCGCCGCGCGGAAAGCCCGGCCGCAAGAAGAGCGAACGCACCGGCCAGGTGCACGCCAAAGTGCTGCCGCACGTTTCCGAAGAGATCGCAGAGGAGGCTATGCGGCGCGGGGTGGTGCAAGGCGTTATCATCGAGGAAGCATGGGCGCTGTACTTGGAGGCCAAAGGATGACGGAGCAAATGCGCTACAGGATTGAACACTACATCGAGGGCCGAGAGCAGGTTATTCCGCTTGACGATCTCGACGTGAAGAAGGCGCGCAGCCGCGCAAGATCATTGAGCAAGCAAGACGATCAATTGGGAAATGGTCTCGGCCATAGCGTCTATCTAATAGGCCAAGACGACAGCGGCACTGATCAGGAGCAATACATCTACATCGGTGGATCGCTTGCGGATAAGGACCTCGTCAAAGACTGGAAATAGCTATCAATGCTCTCTCCACAAAAGCCGCTCGGTGATGCCGGGCGGCTTTTTTGTGTATACAAAAAACTTGCGCCGTCTTAAATTTTATTGTAGATACAAAATATGAAAATCATTTGGGACGAACATAAGCGGAAATCGAACCTGACCAAACACGGTCTAGACTTCGCTGATCTGTCGATTGATTTTTTTGCGGCCGCCAAAATCGAAGAAACCAAGGAAGGCCGTTATCTGGCGATTGGAAACTTTGAAGGCGTTACCGTTATCGCCGTAGTGTTCCGCCCCTATGGCTCCGAAGCCCTTTCCGTCATTTCGATGCGGCGGGCAAGCAAGGCAGAAAGGAATTTCTTATGACCCGGAAATGGCCTCAATTTATTACCGCCGATCTAGGAGACAGCGAAGCCGACGCGGTAGAGATGCGCCGGCGCTGGCATGAGTACGACCGCGCCATGAAAGACCTGATTGCCAAGGGTGGCGTACACCAAGACGAAGATGGTTGGTGGGTTGAAACCGCAACCGGCGAAATGATCGGTCCCGATCCAGAGATTGAGAGACCGCTAGAGGCGGATGACCAAGCAAAGATGAAGCCGCTGCGCGAAGTGCTGCCGGATTTGGCCAAGAGCATCGACCGGGAGATAGCCCGGCGCGGCCGGCCGAAAGCGCAGTCACATAAAACCCCCGTAAACATCCGGCTCGATCCTGAAGTTGTCGAGCATTACAAGGCGATGGGGAAGGGTTGGCAGTCGCGTATAAACAGTGACTTGAAAAAGATATCCGGCCTTCAATGAGCCAGCCATTAAAGCCGCCCCAGCCCGGGCGGCTTTTTTGTTTCACCGGCGATTGCTTGACTCCTTTTGTCTATGAGAACATTTATAGAACAAAAAGGAAGGATCAATGCCCGCGCCACTCCTGAAATCAACCGAAATTCAAACCACGATCAGGAAGCCGCTTAGCTGGCCGATGCTCATTTGCTACCAGAATGAATGGCAGGTTTGTTACAAGGCGAAGGGAAAGCTTGACTGGCGCACTGTCATTGCATGGGTGTACGGCCGGGAAAGCATCTTCTTTTGCGAAGTGGGGCAGGAGCAACATGTGGTGGATCTACCAGACCCCAAGAAGGTGCCGTTCTTCGACGCCAATTTTCCTTTCACCGTGGACGAAGTCAACGAAGACGGCTTCCGCTTCAAAGAGCTTGCCGGCGCTGAAAACATCGTGGCGGCAAATGCGGCCTATCAGGTCTACAGGCATAATTGCAGCGGCATCGTGCGGTTGAGGCATGGCGGCCGAATAGTGCGGCGCTCCGATGAAGAAAACTAGCAGCTAGAAATCAAGATCGTCATCATCTGGAGAGACGGACAGGAGCGCTTCGTGGGCGGCATCAACAAAAGCCGTGCGTGCATCTTCCGGCCGATCATCTAAGCCATTTTCAAGGACGGCAGAGCAAACCATGAGAGCGGTCACATACGCCTGTCCATCCGGACTACCCGGCCACTTTTCGAGAAGGCACCGGGCCAAGTCCGTGACTGTTTCAAGGGTTTCGAAATCACCCCAATTGACCGTAATAGGCTCTATCCTGAATTCGCTCATCCGGCGAGCTTACACTAAAAACCGCGACGTTTAATCAAGCCGGTACACGTCCGCGTTATCCTGCCGCTCTCTCAGCCCCTTGTAAGCCGCATGACGTAGCTTGCGCTCAGGCGTAATTTGCCGAAACTCAATCTCCGCAATGAGCGTCGGTTGCACCCAAACAACCTCACGCCGGCCGGCATAGGCGACGGGCGGCTTTTTCTTACGCCACGGCAATTTATCGAGCATCCGGCGCAGCTCGTTTGCGGCCCGCTCTTTAAAGCCAGTGCCGACGCTTCCAACATAGCGCAGCTCGTCACCGTCATAGGCGGCCAGCAAGAGCGATGCAAAGCCACCGCTGGCTGACATGGAGGGTTCATATCCAACGATCATGAAGGGTTCCGACAGGACGCATTTAACCTTGATCCAGTCGCCGGTTCTTCCGCTCCGGTAGGGGCTGTTTCGATCCTTGCCGATGATGCCTTCCAGCCCGAGGCGGCAGGCATGCTCCAACATCAAACCGGGATCGTCGGTTTCAACTTCTTCGGAAATCCGGATTGCGCCGTCAAAGCCCGCCAGCATTTCTTCAAGCAGGTGGCGGCGGCTTCTGTACGGCAGCTCGCGCAGATCGCGGCCGTCGAGGTAAAGAAGATCGAAGGCAAACAGCACGGCATTGCCGGCCGTCTTCTTGCCGCTACGCGCGCCAACAGCACCCAAGCTGTTCTGTAGCGCATTGAAATCCGAGCGCCCTTGTTCGTCCAGGACGACCGCTTCGCCGTCGATGATGAAAGACGCCGGGCCGAGATCGCGAGCCGATTGCTCGATAGCCGGGAACCGTGTGGCCCAATCATAGCCGCCGCGTGTCAATATCCGCACGCCGCTCGCGTCAGCATGTATCGCAAGCCGATAGCCATCCCATTTGATTTCCCAGCCCCACTTGTCACCTGAAGGCGGCTTTTGCTTCAGCAGCGCAAGAGCAGGCTCCACACGCGTCGGCATTGGCTCCAGCGGCAATGCCGGCTGGGCCTTGTTTCTCTTGCGGATCGGGCGCGACTGAAGGGGCTTGCCATCATCGCGCAGCAGCAGCTTTGATCTGGGGCGAGGGGGCTTTGTCATACCCACAGCCTGCACCCGAAACCTTTACAAAGATTTGTCAGCACCCACGGGGAAAATCATTTCAGCGATCGCCGGCGGCCGACGCTGCAGCGTGAAACATTCGTTCGCCGTCTTGTAATTTTATTGCGACCGCGGAGCCGCTTGAGCGCGCGATCGCAGCAAGAAATTAGAAAGTCATTCCCGACGCCGACGCCAGAAACGCAAAAAGCCGCCCGGCATGACCGAGCGGCTTTCGAGTTCATAGCAATGGCAGGTTTGGAATAGCCGGCTCTTTGCCGTCGAGAATGACGACTTCGCCAACCTCTTTTCCCTCGCCGCCTCGAATGGTGTAGGTCAGCGAAACCGGCGTCATGGGATAGCGTGCGAAGATTTCCCGCACTTCCGGCCGGTCATTAAGCGAGATCATGAAGCGGCCCTTGATCGTGCTGAGACGTTCGGCCATTTCCGCAAAGTCATCTCGCTTGAAGACGTTCTTTCCATAATCGTTCTCGCAGCCGAAGTAGGGTGGATCGAGGTAGAACATCGCGCCCGGCCGGTCGTACCGCTCAATGAGCGAACGCCAATCGAGGCATTCAATGACGACGCCGGCGAGGCGTTCGTGGACCTCCTCCATGATCGGCGTCAGCCGCGTGACGTTGAACCGCGCTCCACCCGTGGTATCGACGCCAAAGGTTCGGCCGGAAATCTTGCCGCCGAACGCCAGCTTTTGCAGATAGAGGAACCGGGCGGCCCGTTCCAGATCGGTCAGGGTAGCAGGATCGCACGCGGCCAGCCGCTCGAATTCCCGCCGTGACGTAATCTGGAATTTCATCACCTCCAAGAGCTGGGGCAAGTGACGCTGCAGAATGCGAAACAGCGTCGTCACGTCGCCGGAAATATCATTGATGACTTCTGCTCGAGGAACAAGGCGACGGCGAAAGAATACGCCGCCCATGCCAGTAAACGGCTCCACATAAAGGTCATGCGGAATTTGCTCGAGCAATGCAGCGATCCGGCCGGCGAGCTGCTTTTTGCCGCCGAGATAGGCAGCAGGAGGGGAGACCGGCCGCACTTCGGAAAACTGGAAGAGATTTTGCATTTGTCTAAGACCATCTTTTCTGACAAACCGCACCGGCCTGCGCAGGCGAAGGGTGCGGCAATGATCTTTGATGTTGTCGGGCGGGGTACGACGCCAATCTGCACCCGCTGTTGCAGCCGCGAGGCTGCGGCCACCCGAGGGCGGCATGCAAAAGGGCCGGCGAGCTGATACCTGCCGGCCCTTTTTTTTGAGGATCAAGACAACTTACGCCGCCAAACCGATGCGCGGCTTATCGCCCTCTACCATCATGATTTTCTGAAGACGTAACGGCAGGTTTGATGCAGGAGCCGTCACGCCGAAACCGGGGCGGATCGAGAAGTATGTCGTGAAGGCGTTCGGGTCTATGTCTGCATCAATGAGCACGTTGTGAAAGACTGCCATCATCCATCCGCCCGTGACCTGGTCGCCGGCTCCACCGAATTGCAGGGCAGCGCCGACCAGCGTGCGCGTTCCCCCTCCGGACTTCACTACCCAGTTGATAGTTGGACTACGTTGTCCAGCCACGGAATAATAAAGGATGGCGACCGTGACCCGCTTGCCAAGAAGGGGCGTCAACTCGGTTGTCCTGATGTAGCGAACCATGCCAGCGGCAGCATTGCCGTTTGGAGCCATCGAAAATGAATGAGCAAAACCCGGCCACTTAACATTAGTGTCCTTTCTCGCCGTCGCTGGGGCTTGCGCGCTCCAATTGACTGGAACCGCACCTGTCCAGTTCGTGAAGTCAGGATTGGCATGCAGGTTGGTTGCGGCAGTGAACGGCCACGGCGCGGTGGCGTAGCCGGCGACCGGCGTCGATCCGCGATAGCTGGCAATCAGATAGTCCGCAATTTTCGCATAACCCAACTCGTTTGGATGCGTATCGTCCAGATACCAGGTGGGCGGCTTGCCCGCATCCATGAACGCCTGATGCGTGTCGATGACCATGATATCAGTCAGTGACGCGCCAATCTCAAGAATTGCTGCCCTCACCTTGTCATAGCCGGCGCTACTGCGCTTCGGGTTTTGGGTAGTGATGATCTGCGGTACGCCGGGCCATTTCAGGCATGTCATGGCAATGGGACCGAGAAAGGCTGATTTGCCAGATACGTATCTGACGTCGCCGCTCGAAAGCTCAAAGCTTTGCATGTTGTGGCCCTGATGCATGATGCAGAGATCGGGCGTCGGAACCGCCAGCGCGGCGGCGCGCTGGTCGGCAAACATGTAGCCAGCCATGCCACCCGGCAAAGCCGCCAGATAGACCGTTAGCGTGCCACGCTTGCCAGTACGAAGCGTAACCGGAGCGGCGTAAGCCTTTGGGCCGGTGGCAGCGTTGATGTTCCATTCCGCCCAACGATAAATGATGACGGTCGCATCGTGCATGTCGCCAATCGCTTGCGCCAGACGGTAGAAAATACCGGGATCGGCATAGGCGGTGCTGTCACCGTTCACGAACAGCGTAGCGTTTTCACCAGCATCAAGTTTGGCGTGAATGGGCGACCACGCGTTGATGCCCCGCACATTGACCGTAAAGGTCTTGCGCCGCACCCGCTTTCCGTCTGTAGCCTCAATCGTCACAGCCGGCGCAGGCATTGCTTTATGGTCAAGCGGGGTGAGTCCGCGCACGATGTTACGGCCGGATATAGCAAATCGGCCGCCAGCATCATCGAGCAATTTGAATGTCCAGGGCATACCTACCTCCAAAGCGGCGAGCGTGTCCCCGGCTGCTGCCACATCGTCAAAGTTCAAAGATGAAAGGGAGACCATAGCGCGAGCCTCGTATACGGACAGGACAGCCAGAGCCGCACCCGCCAACGCGGTCTCTTCAAAGTCCAGTTTCGATATCTCGATGACAGGCCCACTATCGCCATCAGGCATGGCAAGTCCCATGCCGGCCCGGAATGAAAAACCACTCATGTCCGGCCCTCGCGAAAGCCGCGCAACGCGATGTCAACCGGGCTTTCGGCGCGCACGTAGACCTTGTCCGTTTCCGCGAGGCCTGCGACAAGTTCACGGGTTCCGTCCGTAGAAAGCAACAGAAAATGTGGCGTGTTTGCCGCCGGCGCATTTTCCCCGATCACTACATAAACCGGGTACTCAGTTGCTATTTGCAAACCAAAGCGGCTGCATGTTTCGCCGTCGACAGCCAGTTGATACGCAAGCGTTCCGGCAACAGAAAATGTATCGGTCATTTTATCCTCAAAGATTATATTGCTGGGGATCGCAGGGCCGTCCAAGCGCCCGCGAGAACAGAAATGGGCCGGCTGCAAACCAGCCGACCCATCGTTGTTAGAAGGTCAGGCGACCTTTTTGCTAAACCAGCGCTGGAAAAGAACTTCCGTTCCACGCGGCCCTAAGTAGGCAAGCGCGGCGATGAGGCCGGTTGATGCGGGCTGGCTCATGCCGAGGTATGACGCAACGCCTTCACCAATGAGCGCCATACCCACGGCCACCGGAAATTCCCAAAGCAGCTCGCGCCCGAAAAACTTCCTGTTGCCTTTTCTGGCTTCATTGCCGTGCCACATGAAGCGGCCGGCAAGTGCGCCGATGATCGTTGTGAATGCCCCGCCGCCCCACGCGGTCAGCATTTCGTTGAACGAGTTGAACTTGTCCACCTTCAGCCCCTTGGCTCCTCTGAAGCCCTACGATTTCTATTTCCGGCAGGCAGGGTCTTTCATGCACTGCTGGTTGTTTGAGTGGATGGCCGGGCCAGCCGTGGCATCCTGCGAAGCCAGCCGCGCCGCCTCCGCATTTGAAAAGCGCGTAACCTGATATCCGCTGCCTTCAGTCGTCGCAGGCGCCGTCAGGCAACCCGCTAGAGCGCATGAGAGCAAGGCAACGATGGCGAGGCGCAAGATCGCGAAACGATGCATTGTTTTTCTCCATTTCGGTGATGCGTTGGAGCGCGTTTTTTGCGGCCTTCGCCTCGCCCTCTGCGCGCTCGATGGAGCGCCCTTCGTGCTTTCCGAGGTGATAGGAACCAGCGGCGAGGGCAAACGCGCAGAAAAGCCCCCCAGCCGCCATTTTGAGCCATCCGGCATCCAGCCCGAACATTACCGTACGGCGCTCCGGTTGATCGTGATGCGGCCGGAACCGACAAGCCACGTCAGAACCACAGCCCCGACTGTCGCGAAGACGAGGCTACCGAAGGCCCAAGGATTGGAGATCGCCCCGAACAGGGTTGCGCCGCTTTCAACAACGCCCTTGAGATCGTCCACCGCGCCGAGGCCGATAGCGCCGAGGAAGCTGCCAATGATCGTCAAGAGCGACTTGCTTTTCATGGCCGGCACGTTGTCCGCCTGCGCGTCGCGGTCGGCAACATCATCCGGCTGGCCCTGATGATAGGCGAGGGCGGCGGCTTCCAAAGCATCAAGGAAGGATTTGTAATAACCGGCGATCAGCTTTGCCTTGTCCCGGCCATTTACAACCGCGCGCGCGCCGACCGGATCATCTTTCTTGAGATTGAAATATGCCAGCAGCTTTTTGCCGGTAAACAGGCCTTCGAGCATGCCCACGATGGCAATCTCTGCGCTGATATCGAGATCAAGGGCGAGTGACGGATTGCCGACCAGGTCAACTTCGATCCGCTTGCCAAGGGCATCGTAGTTGAACTTATGCGTGAGCTGGATTTGGCCGCGTCCGAACCAGCTCTTTTTGTCCGCATCCTTGCGCCAGTAAGGTTCACTGACCTGTCCCAGCCGGCCGGCCTTGTATGCCTTATCGAGAGCAGCAATAGCGCCGGCGTCGGTCGAGGCGAAGGTTTCGCGAACCGGTAACATCGTGCCGCCCGTTTCGTGAAATACCGACGCCAAAATATAGGCGAGGAGGCGATTGTCCGGACCGGGGATTTTGTGAGAGTCCCAGCACCGGAAAAGTGCATTCATGCCATCAATCTGGCCCTGCGAAAGACGGCCGCCAAAAGGCGCGCGCCTCGCATATGCGAAGAACGTTGTCGCATCCATAAGGATAACTCCGATTTAAATGAGGTTGCCCGAAGGCGAGGGGAGGGAATGAACCTGGTGGTTCAAGCGCCCGGCGAGGCCGGGCGCTGCCAAGTCACCAGAGGCGACCAGACGAGTGGACCCGTCGCACCGATGGCGACGGGCAGTGATTATTCAGTTTTCATCCGTGCGCCCCAGCCGAGGCGTCAGGAAATGCGCCGGCGTTGCAGGCGTACCAGGTGCACTATTAGGCGCGACCTTGCCGCTGCTTTCCGGGCCGTTCTTCGAACCGCCAGCATTGCCGGAGGAACCGTCGCCTTCATCTTCGCCGCCTTCCGTCGATGACTTGCCATCGTAGAGCTTGCCGGAAATGTCAGTGGTGAAGGTGCCTTTCGCGACATACTTATGCGTGGCCGTGTCGATGATGTAGGGCACGCCATCGAGGCCGGGCCGAATGCCTGCGTAAAGCAGCGGCGCACCCGCGCAGATTGAGGTATCACCGATCACCGTGACCGATGTGCTGCCCTCGCCACGCTTCAGGTTCTTGGCTTTGGCCTGCGCCGCCTTGTCGGCTTCGTCCGGCGACGAAAACGGCTCCGGAATGCGATAGACGCTATCGCCGTCAGCATCTGCATCCGCTTCGATTTCGACGCGCTGCGCCTTGTCGCTATCCTGATAGTAGGCAACCACCTTGCTGTATTTCGTGCGGTCGCCAACATCGAACTTCAGGCTGCCGAGCTGCACCATTTCGGGGGTCACGATCACGCTACCGATATTGTTGCCGCTCGCCGATCTGCCCGAACCCAGCTTTGAAAACAGCAACCGGCCCTGCTTGATCGAGAATAGCCCGTTGTGGCGCTGGGCGAGCCGGCGCAGGAAATGGAGGTTGCTTTCATCCTGCTGGCCGATCCAGTCATAAACGAACTTCGACAGATCGGAATCAACGGCCGGCGTCAGGCCGCTTTCGCTCGCGATCTGCGAGACGATATCGCCAAGGGACTTTTTATCCCATGCTCGCTCTTGCCGTTCCTTCAGCTTGCCGCTCCGGAAGTCTACTGCCTTTCCCGAGATCGACAGGCCGTAGGGCAAACAGGCACCATTGATCTTGTCGGCCGTGAAGGTGCCTAGCGAACCTAGGTTGTTGCCGTAACCCATCCGGACGGCAATGATTGCGCCCTTGCGCGGCAGGGCCAGAAAGTCGGGCGGACCATCATTCAGCTCGATATCCACCGTGTCGGATTTCAATCCTTCTTTATCGGTGACCGTGATGGACTTCAGGCGCTCGTAGAACGTGCCGGCCACGGGCTGGCCATCAATCGTGATTTCGACGCGTGGATGCATGGCTCAATCCCAAAGACTGACAAGACGCGGCTGCGTCGTAGTGGACAGCATGGCGGGCATGGTGATTGCAGTGCCCATCGGCAGCACGACGCCTAGCGCCGCGAGGCCGGGGTTTGCATCGAGAACGACCTCGACGACTTTTTCCGTTCGGCCGTAGTGCGCCAGGCAGGCGAGATCGACGGTTTCACCCTGCCGCGTGATGTATGTGTTCGACATGGCAAATCACCGGAAGAGGTTGGAAAGGAAGCTTGTGGCGCGATCCAGAATGGAGCCACCGGGCAGGGGCATTATGTCCGGCTGGCGCTTGAGCTTGATGGTGTAGGCGTTGCGCGCAGCCACGCCGCGCGCGTTGTGATAGGACTTATCTTCCTCGATACCCTGCACCGTGAATACGCCTTGGATGACGCCCTCAACCGTATCGCCCGTAACCAGCATCATGGGCACGCCGGCGAGCGCTTCAGCGGCGATCCCATCGAGCTGCGATTGTCCGCCGAATTCTTCGGTGAAGATAACGCCGGCGATGGTGATTTCGTCTGACGTAGGGCCGGTCCATTGCTGGGGGTTGAGGGTTTGCCCCACGGGCACTTCCGCCCATGAGGTATTCAGGGAGCGCTTGACACCCTGATAGCCGAAACCCAGCGCCTCGAAAGCGAAGCCGCCGAGCATCATTGACGTGTAACCGGACATATTTTACCTCTGGCGACGCATGATGAATAAGAGGGGGAACAGCGGTGAAGCCAACGCTGATACTTGCACCGCTGCTGATTTTCGCGACGGCGGCTTCTGCCGCGCCCGAAAAGGTATCCGGCCAGATCGCAGTCCAGCTCGGAACGGTTTTGGCCGCTGAAGACTTTTGCGGCCTGACCTACGATCATAAGATGATCGCAGCGTATATCGAGAAAAACGTGCCGGCCGACGACATGGGTTTTCCCTCATTCCTAGAGCTGATGACATCAGGCAAGAAGTCAAAGCAGAAGAAAATGACACCGTCCGCCAAGGCCGCCCACTGCGCTCAAATCAGCAGGGTAGCAAAGACGAACGGCTTTATTCGCTAGTCGCTGAAGGCACTTTCAACATCCTGCCGCACCTTTTCGCCGATTTGCGAGGCGGCAGCATTGCCGGCCGCCAGCGGATCGGAAACGCCCGTGATACTGAACTGGTTGTGCACCGTAACGCTGACAGGTTCGCGGTTCGTCACCCTGACATCTTGTGTACCGTTCGGCTTGACCATTTCCGCAATCGAGCCAGCGTCGATGCGAGCGAGAACCGGTTGACCGGAGGCGGTTGCCGTCGCCGGCGCACCGCCCGCCGATCCACCCACGCCGGAAATTCCCGCGTGTTCGCGAAAGCTGAATTCCGGTTTGGCGGCATCGCCGAACCAGAAACTGTCCCAGCCAGAAACCCCCGAAGCATCCTTGTTGAGACCAAAGAGCTTCTGCAGAGCTTCCTTGTACTTTTGCTGGTTGTTGACCTGGTCCTGAAACGTATCGCCGGGGGTGTCACCCAAACTCTGGACGGACAGGCCAAAGCCGAGCTGCGAACCGAAACCCTTCAGCCATTGGCCAGCCTGACTATACCACGGCAGAACTTCAGGCACATTGCCACCCCCGCCCTTCGGGGCTTTCCCGCCCGGCTTACCACCGTCGCCACCCAACCCTGGAAACTCGCTCAAAGTTCCTATCGTTTTCAGGATCGATAGCGCCGTGCTTGCACCGGATAGAAGCATCAATGCGCCCGCCAGCTTGCGAACCGTACCCGCCAGCATCGCGATGCCCGAGGCGTACAAAAAGAGCTGGAAGCCGTAGCCGGACATTTCCGCAAGGAATTTGGCAATCGGATTATCCTTGATGGCGTCATTCAGCTCGCGAAGCGATGCGCCCCATTCTTTGGCTTTCATGAATATGCTGCCGATGCGATCTGCTGCGTTTGCGTCGATTTCCCCAAACAGCAGATCACCCAAATCTTCTGTTAGCTCGCGGATGCCGCCATCGTAACCCAGCCCCTGCATGAACCCTTTCATGGTCGCAGTGGCTTTGTCCAAGATGGTTACTCGATTGCCGAGTGTGTCGATCACATAGCCAATACCGGCCGCGCCCTCGCGGATCGCCGGCAACATGTCGTCACCCATCTCGGAGAACACGTTCGAAATCTTGTTGCCAAGCAGATCGAGGACATTGCGCGTCGTGTTGGCGCGCTGGACATACTCTGCGAAAGCCGATCCGGAATACTTCGTCCGGTCGGCCACGGATGCGAGCGCGTCATCCAACAGCTTGATATTGCCGACCAGCGGCATGAAGGCGCTGGCTTCATCACCGAAGAATTCGGACAGGAGCGAAGTCTGTTGATGCTTCGGAGCCTTGGAAATGGCCGTCAGCACTTTTCGCATGGTGCCTTTGGCGTCTTTCTGCATATCCTTGGCGATAGATGGTAGATGCAGGCCGAGGGCTTTTGCAGCGTCACGCTGGGACTTCTTGGCAAAGTCACCTTTCGACAGTGCGCGGATAACGTTCTTCATCGCCGTGCCGGCCGTGCTGGCATCCGAGCCGGCCGCGATCATGGCGCTACCCATGGCCGCAACGTCTTCTTTCACAAAGCCGCTCATCTCGCCGATGGCGCCAACGCGCAGCATGAATTCGGTAACGTCTTTGGCCTTGGACGCCATGTTGTTCGACAGGTGGTTGATGGCGTCGGCCATTTCACCAGTTTCGGCGACATTCAAGCCGAGCTGGGTTTTCAGCTTGGCGAGGCTTTCGCCGGCGTCGGCCGCCGTCATATCGAAGGCAACGCCAACACGGGCGGCCATTTCGGCAAAACTTTGTAGATCCTCAGTCGCCACGCCGGACTCGCCCGCCGCCGCGAACAGGGCCGCAATGTCGGTTGCGGCCAGAGGGATTTCGCCAGACATGCGCCGGATGCTACGGCGCATGTTTTCAAACTGTTCGTCGCTCGCCTCGACAACCTTCTTCACGTCTGCGAAGGCGGTTTCGAATTCGATGGCAGCGCCGGCCGTCGCCGAAATACCTTCGGTCGCGCCGAGGTAGCCGGCACCCAGCGCGACGGCCTGCCCGATCAGCCCGCGCATCGGCGCGAACGCCTTCATCTGCTGGCCTTGCAGCCGGTCGAGAGTGCGGAAGATCGGGGCGGATTTTGCAACAACATCTTCCAGAAGAGAGATGCGCAGGGTGCTTTGCACGACAGACATTTATTGCCTCATGATCTTGGAAAGCTCACAGGACTTTTCGAAATAGGCCAGCAGCTTTTTAGGAGACCATCGCTCGATGACTTCAAGCGATGTGGAGTGACGTTCGGAGACGAAGACGGCGATCAGCCGCCAGTCGTGTCCTTCTTCTTCTCGTTTCCCAAGAGGCCGGCCGTCTTATCGACAATCTTAGAAAAGTCTTTTGCGCCGATCTTCTTGAACGCCGGCAGAGGCGTATCGGAGATCGAAGCGAGAATGGCGGTCATTTTGGCGAGCTGGCCGGGAAACCCATCGCCGACGATCAAATCGCCAACGGTCGGCTCACGAAAAGTCAGGGAGGAAATCGTGGCTTCGCCATGGGTGACGGGCTTGGAGAGAGGAACGATTACTTCATCGGTCTCGGTATCGGCGACGGTATTGGTATTGGTAGCGGTCATGGTGAAACCTCAAAGAAATGGCCCGCACGAAGCGGGCCGAATGAAAGGAGAATTTGCGGAGGAAGTGACACGCCCTTAGAGCAAGAGCGCGGTACGAATGTCGGCGTTTTGCGAGACGCCGCCGACTTTGAATTCGAAATCATCCATTTCGTAGATTTCTGCGCCGTCGATTTCGAGTTTGTAGTAATTCACGTCCACGGCGTAATCGTTCGCCGCCAGATCGCCACCCTTCCAAGTGCCCGGATCGGGCTTGTAGAGCTTGCCGCGAATGGACATGACGGCACTGTGCGTGGTTCCATCTTCATCGACATGCGCGCCGGTAACGAGGAAAGGCGTGTCAGCGCCGGGCTTCAGGCGGAAGAGCTTCAAGATTTGCGGATCGAGACCCGGCATCTTGAAGCTGAATTCCAGCGCATTGTAACCAAGGTGCACGTTGCGTTCCTTGATCATGCCGGCGTTGCGCATCCCCTCGCGCTTGGCTTCCGGGACAGGCGGCGTGATTTCGCCGATCTGGCCGAGCTGGCTTTCGCGATCTGCCCACAGCATGCAGTCGCGAAGGATGTAACGGGGAAGGTTTTTTTCTGCCATGTCTGGCTACTCCTTATGCGGCAACCGCGAGCGGGCCGGTTTCGATAAGCCCATTCACTTCATCCAGCAGAAGCCGGTAGTAGAGAATGTTGCGGTGAGTGGTGATGTGGATTTGCTCCATGATGGCAACAGGCTCGAACTCGACGTTCAGGAAGATTTTGCCGTTTGCCATCAGGGTCGGATCATTCAGCGCCGGGAACCAGCACCGGCCGCCGAGAATGTCATCGTTGTTTTTGAATACGCGAAGAGCGGCGTTACCGTCTTCAATCATCATCTTCATATTCGCCTTCGTGAACTTGCGATCCACGTATGCGAAATAGATATCTTCCAGCGACTCGTTGATCATGTCGGCAGTGGCGCGGACACTATCGAACTGCCAAATGGGATCATCAATCGCCAGACGGCTACCCCAGGTGCGGAAGCCGCCACGCTCATTGATGATCGTCGCCACCTGATTTTCGTTCAGGTAGTTGGCGTCATCCGGATACGAGATCGTGCGGGCAACGCCGTCGATGGTGCGGATGATCTTGTTCGAAACCGAACCCGACACACCCTCACTGGATGCCACGACGCGAGACCGCACGCCGGCAAAAACCGCTGCAACCGGCTTTGTCACCGGAACCCCGTTAACGTTCTTGATGACCTTCGGATCGATGACCAGAATGCGGCCACCGTTGATGGTGCGACGAAAACGCAGGGCTTCGGCACTGGTCGTGTTCGGGCCGCTGATATAGCCACGAGCGCGAATTTTCGGGGTGATGGCATTCAACGCAGAAACGAACGGATTGGCCACGTCACCCACGTTTGCCGTCGCCTGCGGCAGCACCTTTGCAGCATCTGCGCCGCCGCCTTCGAAGGTAATGACAGGCGGCTCCGCGAGCTTCTTGCCGGGTTTGACGACGCGGACAGCCACAACCTTATCAGCGTTGGTGCCTTCACCCATGACGGCTTCAAGAGTCGGCAGCTCCTTGCCCTGATCGTTACCGCCGCCCGTGGCCTTCACAATTGGCGGCTCGGTCAATTTCGAGCCTTCAGCAACAACCGAAACCGATACGACGCCGGCTTCCACCCATGCACCGGTATTGCCGGCCGTGATGATGACGCGCGGCTGGTAGCCCGTCAAACCCTTGGCACGAAGTGCTGCGTAAATGCCGGTTCGCGCGACCAGGTCGCCGATAAGGTTCGCCTGCAGTATTGCCGGATCGGCGCTATGCTCGACGCGGTTGACGATGCACCACGATCCGCCTTCGCCGAAAACCGTCTTCACGTCTTCGAGCAAGGTGCCGCCCGCGCCGAGGCCTTTTGCTTTCGTCTCAGAAGTGACGAGCGTTGGCGTGTTCAGCGGAAACGCGGCCGGATCGGCGTCGGGTGCCGTGCCGTTGATGAAAGTGATGCCTTGGCGCTGGACACGAAGAAGCGACGGGGTTTCCGTGCTTTCGGTCAAGGTCACGCCATGCGCATAGGCTAGGTCAGCCATTATGGACTCCTTTGAAGTTTACAGATTTTGAAGGGGGGGCCGGTTCATAACCGGACATGAGGGGGCGCACCGCCAGAAAAGGCGGGGCGGGTTTTCAGATAGGAGTTGCCGTCAGGGCCAATAGGCGGGGTTCGTTGCGAAGTCGGCCGGGATCGCGATCATGTTCTTCAACTTGCGAGCCGCGAAGATATGCGCCTGCTTGTGATTCAACGCCGCGTAGCCGAAACGCATCGCGGTTTGCGCATCCATCGGATGCGTCGAGTTGTCTGCCGCGATCCACCTGAATTCAGGCGGCGCATCCGGATCAAGGAGGCGCTGCCATGCGAGGTTACCCGGCTGTGCGCCGTAGATTGTTATCGCATCTGTAGCCGCCGCCTTCGCACCCGCAATGTTCTCTCTATCTTCCGGGCGGGACTGGTAGTGTACCCCTTCGAAGACAAAGCCGGCATTGACGCGACGGTCGCGCTCGATATCAACATCGAGTGCACTGGCATGCCCGAGGGCAAGCAGCTCCGCAGCATGTGTCGTTGCAAGCGTCTTGATTTCGTCAGGCGTAGGCTTGTCATTCGGCAAATCCCATTTGACGATGATGGCCGTGCTTGTCCGTTCCAGACTGTTCATCTTCACCTTGTGCGCGCACCAGAAGTCAGCGCCATGAATAGCCGCTGGATGAAGCTTGCGGATCAGGAAGATCAGTTCGTCGGACGACAGATCGTAGGGCAGGTTGTCAGTACTGTAGGCGTCTTCCATCAGTTGTTCCTCAACTGCACCGCTCGCAGCTGGACGGTATTTGTGCCGCGAGAACTGCGAAGCCCAATCAGTACGTAGGGGTTCGGGGCGTCGGCCGTGAGATCGTTGTAGTTCGGATCAATTGCCCCGAACTCCCAAATACCGCCATCGTGCCACACGCGCGCGGCGCGATCAGCAAATCGGTCATTCAGCCATCCGTAAGTGGATGTCCAGATTTGGCCGCCGTTATTGAACCTGACGCGGTGCTGGCCATTGTAAGCCCAGTCCATATTTGAGTCAGACTGCGCTACCTGCCTCCATAGATAATCACCCGAGTATCCGTTCGGTGAGAAATCGATGGCGGCGGCGTGACCCTGTTCGGCGCGAAGATCGATGATGGCCCAATTTGACCCACCCGGCACGATGGCTATGTTTCCAGAGATAACCCCGCCAACCAATCTCACATACCGGGTATCGAAGAAGGCGGCGAGTTTGGCCTTGATGTTTGCCCACGTCACCTTGAACATGGTAGACGAACCAGCCTTCACGCCTGCAAAAGCATCGCCGTCATCCGGCGTTTCGACGCCGTTTGCTCCGGCAACAGCAGCACCTACCGTGGTGGTAGTGGTGAGCGTCGGGAGATTGCTCAGCGGCACTTTGCGATCCAAACCAAGAGGTGCGACACCTTCCGCCGCGTCTCTCTGGTCTTTGAGCATGTAGATCGAAAGTCCCGCCCGAAATTCGGTCAAGTCATTCGCAGTCGCATAATAGGCTGGCAACTGGCCGCCAAATTTTAGTGTATCGGGTGCCTTGCCGCCGACGATGATCTGGTCGATCTGTTCCTGCGCCAAGGTGATTTTTGTTTGCAGATTTGCAATCTGCGGGGCGACGTTGGCCTGAATATAGTCAAGCGACGCCTGTATGCCCTGCGCTTCGAGGGCGGCAAAAGATGCAGCGCGCGCCTCAACGGTAAAAAGGCGCACGGCGATGTTCGCCATCGTGCCGTTCCATAAGGGCCGATCAATCAACGTCTTCGGAAACGACGGAAGCTGATAGTCGTCAGACCTCTCTGGCATAGTCCAGCACCTCGTCACCTTCCTGCTCGATGATGGCGACAACTACCGTGCCGAGCATTTCGATTTCATTGAGCGGCTTGTATGTGAACGCGCCGAGTTTCACGGGCCGCGAGAGCTTCACCTGATAGGATTTTTCAGTGTTGATCTGGAAAGCCATAAGAACCCCTTAGAGTGCTGCAATGAACGCGTCCTGCACGAACGGCACGGAGGCGACATTGTTTGTGGTGGCCGCTGGACGCATACGAGCGGCATTCGCCCCAGCGCCGAGCGTGTAGGTTGAAAGATAGGTCCGACGCGAAGGGCGTTGCGGATCGACCGTGATTTCAGTCGTGTTCGGATTGACCACCGTGTTTCCGACCATGATGGCCGGGGTGAAGGTGTGGCGGTCTGGATCGAAGCTATCCAGTGTGAATTGCGTCTGGATGCTTGTCGTCGCGAAGCCAAATGGAAAGCTCTTCGTGACGGCCCGCATGGTGCTACGGTTTCTGGCAACGCGAGAGATTGCTTTCTGGTCAAGCTGGATCATCGGCTGCAAGTCAGCCGTTCCCATCATCACCATGCGCAGCTCGACCGACGCCGGAAGCCCCACCAGCGGGTTCGTCGTCGGATCGCCGTCATCCAGTTCGGTCCAGACATTTGACCCGGAAGGCCGGATTTCCCAACCAAGCTGGCAACCACCTGGCACCCAGCCTGCAAACAGCATGTCAATTTGCGTCATGCCATCCGCAAGGTTCAAAGCCTGCATCGGAATGACTGTGCGCGGGCTGTGATAACGGGCGGCATTCAGGCGGAAGCAGATATCCGTTTCGGTCGAACCTTGCGAGAACGCGCCGTCCGTTGTCAGGAATTGCGTACCGCCCGTGTACTTGTTCGACCCCGAGATATGCAGCGCATGCGCGCCAGTCGTGACGGTCACGAACGCATATCGCTTTCCGCTTTCCAGCAAGGTGATTGGCAGAACCACTTTGTTCCAGCCGACAACGAGATCGGCGTGGTTCAACTTGCCCTGCGCCAGTACAGCGTCGAAACGCGGCATGCCGCCCGTGGTGGTTTCCACGATGAAGACATGCACATCGCCGTCAGCGCCGACGCGGGCAAATGACAGGTCGAGGCTTGTCAATTGCATCGGCTGGGCCACAAGGAACGACTGTCCGTAGATGGAGCCGTTTACACCCACGTCTTCGGTGACGTATTCCCAATAGGGTTCGCTATACATTTCATAGCGAATTTGCCGCACGCCATACGTCTGGTGGCCGGGACCGCCATAGTCGCGCCTTTCGACAACTTCGAAGGTTTCGCCACCCACGTTGAGCATCTGCCCCACGCGGGAGTCACCCCCGAGGCCCGCCCAGCCAGCCTGATTTTCGCAGGCCCATTGCGTCGGGCCGTAGGTGATGCGGACGCGAGATGCTTCCTTGCGCACAAGTGTGGTCTGGGTATGCACCAACTGCGAAATATTCAGCGTGCCATCCAGAGATGTGTTGGCAATACGTGTCACCTCGCTAAAGGCTGGCACCATGCGACGGCCACGGAAGGCGATCTTCGGATCATCTTCCGCCTGCACTTCAAGCCGCGCCTGCGCTTCCGCTGCAAAGCCGAACCGGACACCCTCTTCAATGCGCGCCAGCCAGTCCACATGGGTCATGTCCCAACGGTCTGTTATCAGCGCCTGATCGAAGACGAATGCGCGGGCTTCGTCGGGCAGATCGACTTTCAGCCGCGCCGCGCCGATATCGCGTTGCATCTGGCGAATGATGACAGGACGCGGGATTTCCGTCAGCTTTGCCTTGATGTTGACGATCTGCGTTTCAATCGTCTCGGTCCGCATGAACAGGCCATCAAGATCGACTTCAAGCGCCGTAACGCGACCTTCCACTTCGTATAGCGTCTTCACGCGGTCGCTGTTGCCCGGTTCGATGGTGTTGACGCCGGCAGAGGTCAGCAGCACGAAGGCGATGCAAGCATCTGCGGCATCAACCAGAGGCTTTACGGGAACCGGGTTTGCTTCGCCTTGCTGCACGATCAGTTCGACTACACGGCGGATTGTCTTCGGCGTGGTGCGGTTGACGATGACGCTTGTTTCCGGATCGTCAGACGTTTCGAAAGGCCGGTTCGCCGTGTCGGTCACTTCCTTGCCACGCAGCAGGATCGCAACCCAACGCTGATCGGATGCGGCGACCGGTATCTGAAGCTGAAGGTTCATATCCTTCGGCGCTACCTGCGCATAGACGATCTTGCCGGCGACGTAGCGGCCGGTCGAAACCGTGATTTCCTGCGCAGATTTTCGGGCGACCGTGAAGGCGGCCCAATGGGCAGGGTAGCCGATAGCATCAAGCCAAAGATGATCGGTGGCGTCCTGCGCCTGCAAACCGATGGCTTCAAAATCGGCGTGTTCGGCGATTTCGGCTTCAGAAAAAGCAGTTCTCTGCATGTTTGTTTCCCTCAATCCAGCCGCTTGCGATCCATGTAACCGCCGATGGCATGGCTTCCGTCGATGAAGATGTTGTCGTCAAAGGTGATGCCGCGCCGCCATGCGAAGGAAACGGAGTAAAGCGTTTCCGGCGTCTTGGAGGTCGCCATGGCCAGCTTGGCGCGGCGGATAGGTTCAAGATTAACCGGCGTCATCGCCGCCCGTTTGAAGGCACTGCGGCCGATCTGGAAACGGTTCCTCGGGGCGGTCAGCGCCACGCGCACCAGGTAGTGCGCAACGAATGCCTTATGCGCTATGGGCGTTCGCCCGATCACTGCCCGGCCGAAGGTGAAGCGGTTCGGATGTGCGATGCGATCAACAATGACCGCATCGACAAAAGCAAGATTGCGCTTCAGCCCGGCAAGTGTGCCTTTCAGCGCCGCCAGAGGTGATGCGGGGTAGAGCGTGGAAACGCCGGCGCATTGCGCGATCATTTCCCGCTTTCGCTCTTCGGTCCAATCGTCAAACCAGAGATCGACCGAATGATGCACGGCAAGCCAAGGCAGGAACCGCGCCGGCGTCTGGTATGGGTTCATCAGCTCGGCGTAAGGGATCGGCAAGTCATCCGACGTTGCGGCGGCAAGCGCCTTTTCGAATTCCTCCGACGATGGCGGAAGCAAAACGCCTACATCGCTCATGCCCGCACCTCGATTTGAATATCAAGGCTGGTCATGACGGGCACCTTGTACGGGTCCGGCTCGATGATAACAGGAGCGAGATCGCGCACCCGGATCACTCCATCGCCGAAGGCCGCACCAGAAAGCAGGGCTTGCGGGATTTCGCCGCCAATCAGGATGCGGGAGGTTGCCGCCGCGATGATGCGCTTTTCCGCTTCCGCCTTGATGATGGCGGCGCTGGCGCGAGCGGCCACGATTTCCAGCGAGAGCGAAACCGCATATTCGGTGCGGCCGGCCGCCATGACCGAGATGGCGACGGCTTCCGGCGCGCGGTCCGGATGCGTGACAGCAGCCCGGATAACGGCAAGCTCCGCATCTGTCGGAAGCCTGCCCATAGGGCCAGTGATGACAACATCCGTATCACCGCGCCGGCCGTGGACCGCCCGGCCATTCACCCGCGCATCCCAAATCCCGAGCGACTTGTCATCCGATTGCGGCCACGCCGTCCAGGCATCGAAGAGATAGCGGCCAGCCGAACCAGCAGCCGGCAGATCGAAAGACAGAAGGTAGCGGCGAAGCAAGGCGTCGTCGCCTTCCATGATGGCGGCCGAGCTGGGCGTGGCAGGCGCAACGACCGAACGGACGATGTTGCGGCCGGCCGCGATGGCTTCCAGATTGTCGCCCTTGGCATAGGCCGCCAGCAACGACCGGAATGCATCGTTGACGCGCTGGCGATCCATCAGGCGCAGATAAGACCATGCTTCGCCGACAATGCCGGCAGGATCGGTTTCAAGGCTCTGCACGTCATAGACCGGCAGGGCCGGATTGATGACACGCATCTGGTTCCAGAATTCCAGAAACCGGACCTTGAAGGCCGAATAGAGCGTTTCGAAGTCCAGCGCCTCGATGGCATCCGGAGCCGGCAGGCGCGAAACGTCGATGGCGGCCGGCGCGTAAACAGCAAGTGTCATGATGATCTGCCCGCTATGACGACCCGCGTGCTTTGATCTTCCGCAATGGAATAATCGCCGCGATGGCCGAGAGGATAATAGACGCCGAAGATTTCCAGCGAGATTTTGCCGCTCGCGTCGGCACGGCTGACTTTTCCGAACCGCATCCGGAAACGCGGTTCCCATTTTTGGATTGCAATTGCGGCCGAGGAATAGAGCGCCAGCACATTGCGGCGCGTCATCTTCGCATCGACCAGGTCCGGCAGTTCCGAACCGAAATCACGTCGCATGACGCGCGCGCCGATTGGCGTGTTGAGGATTTTGTCAATTGACTGCCGGGTGTGATCCCAATCAGTCAGGGGTGCGCCGGTTGCGGCGTTGACGCCTGTTGAGCTTGGCATCCTCTTTCCCCTTTTCATCGATTGGCGAGACGACATCGCCGAAGGGCGGCGCAAGCTCGCGGGCCTGATCGGCAGACAGTTGGATGGGTTCGCCGGCATCACGCCAGCGCCCGGCAATCTCGCAGCCGGTGCGAACCGTGTAGTTTTTCATGGGGGTTCCTCAGTCTATCGCGAAGACTTTTTCCGAGCCTTCGACAATCGGCCACATGCCGGCAGATGAACCGCTGGCGACGTGCACCTTGTCGCCGATCCGCGCGACCTGCTTGCCGCCGTCGCCGCCGAGCTGCACGTTATCGGATTGGACGATGACCTTGGCGGCGGTCACTTTCACAAGCTCGCCTGTCGCCTCGATGACGGCATCGCCGATCTTGATGTGAAGCGGCGTATCGCGGTTTTCGCGGGCGTTCTCGTCGCTATAGGTCGAGAAGTCGATTTGCGCGTCTGCGAGATCGCCGCTTTCCGAAACCACATCCACTTGCTCGCCGATGCTGTAAAGAACATCGACCTTGACGCCACCGCCAGCCAGCGTGCGTGCCTTGATCCACGGCGTCAGGTAGGGTTCTTCGCCCTGCCGGGACAGCTCGACGCGATACTTGCTTTTGTCGTCGCTGATTTCGGCAATCTTGCCCTTGCGGCGACGGTTGCGCTCACGCCGCTCGATATCGGCAATTCGGTAGTTCAGTTCCTCGATATGATGAGCCAGCCAGTCGGCACCTTTCATGGCGCACCTCCATCCGGTAGCGTCAACAGCATGGCGTCGGCTTCGCTGTAGGTCATGCCGTAGCGTCGCATCGCCGCCGTCAGCTCTTCATCATCGCCGGCGATCTGCGCTTTCATGAGCGCGATCTTTTTCTCCATGTCCGGCTCGCGGTGCACCAGGTCGCTTTCGCACTTGGCGAAGAATGCGGCCATCGGCGATTGCGGATTGAGCGGCAAACCGGCGACAGGTTCGGCGACTGCATTGACGGTCATCTTCATCTGATGCGCCGCCAACCGCACGCCACCCGTGTCACCACTGATACGTGCGCGTTGGCATTTCTCGACGCTTATGATGAGGCGCTGGAAAATATTCGCCCATTCATTGTTAGGATCAACAAAGGCATCGGCTATCTGCCGAATGGTCATGTCGAGATAGAATTCAAAGTTGGCATCCGTCGCCGGCAGGCCGGCCATGAGAACTTTTTCTTCCGTCTCCGGATCGGTGACCAGATGCGGCGATGCTACGCCAGCCTCAAAGACGAGATCGACTTCGCCGCTGGCAACCAAAGAGCGCAACGATAGGCCGCTCATCTGCTTGCTATCGTCAGCGTAGACCGCGATGAACTGTTTTTCTTCCGGCGTCTTTAGTTCGCCAGCGGCACTGGTTTCTAGCGCGCCAATCTCGCTATCGAGTACGTTGTCGCCGACGAGCGTCCGGCCTTTCAGGGCTTGAACGGCGCAGATGCGAAGGGCAATACGGACAAGGGACATGGCACCTACCTGTGTCAGGCTTGATTAAGCCCGGCAATCAACCGGGTATGATTACGGTCATCGACCGTGGAAACTTCAAAGACTGGTTCGCCGGGGCGATCCAAGGCGCGTAGCTTGTCTTTCTTGCGAAGGACGATATCGGGATATTCGGTGCGGTCGATGTAGAGAGCCGCCTTACCCGCCGCGATCCGCGAGTGCAGGGACCGGCCGCCGCTGACATCGAGAGGCCCGGCCGTTTCGTCGCCAGTCCGCAGAACCGCCATGATGACCACTTGCGGCCGGTCCGGATCGGCTTTTTCGTTTTTCATGGGAGAGAGGCGAATGCGCTCCGCAAACCTTTGATCCACGCCGGACACAACCGCATCGCGCGCGGCCCGAAAAGAAGAAGAAATCGGCATGGCAATCCCCATGGAATGCGCCCGGCCGCCGCGCTGGCGGCCGGGCATTTGTTGATGATCAGTTGGTCTTGAACTGCACCAGGCAGTCAGGCTGCTTGCAGATGGCAAGCATGTTGGACTGCGACTTCATTTCGAGGCCGGTTCCGTGATCGAGAACCTTTGTCGAGATGAAGATCGAGCCGTCTTCTTCTTCCGTTGGCGCCTGATTGACGCGGTCGATGTGATAGGCCGGGCCGTCATAGGTGCGGAACATGGACTGCGTGCCGGTCGGATAGGCCGTGCCGCTGTTGTCGTCCACGTTCTTGACCGTCGAAACGGTGCCATCGTTGCTCTTGACCGGCAGACCGCCCTTGTATTCGCGGAACAGAATGTCGCCGAATTCGAAGACACGGCCCCAATTGCCGCCGAGGCGCTGACGTTCAAGGTTCGTCTGCGCGGATGCGTTCTGCGCCTGAAGCCAGAACTTTTCGACCTTCGAATGCGAAATCAGCTTGGAGAAGAATTTCGTATCGACCACGGCTTCCACCGCGCCGACCGTTTCGCCCTTGGCATTGCTGATGATGTGGTCGCTGGCTTCTTCGCACTTGGAGCGAACATCCGTAGCGGCCGTGCCAAGCGCGAAATCGATTTCCTTCTTTTCGACGCCGAACGTGTCGTACAGATTGTAGAGCACGCGAAGCTTGCCGTCTTTGATTTCACCGCGGAGCATGCCGAGCCGCAGAAACTCGCGGGTAATCGCGTGGTTCTTGCGGATGATGACAAGCTTGCGCTCAAGTTCGGCATCGAGCGATCGCTCGGTAATTTCGCCGTTGACGACTTCGAGCATGCCGTCGATATCGCCGACAAGGATGTTTTCAAAGTGGGTGAAATGCGGGATCGCAATGATGATGCCGTTCTGGTCATCATCGCCGGCAACTTCACCAGGTGCACCCGGTTCCTGATGCGAAAGAACCACGATCTGGCCTTCGCGGAAGTCGATGCGAACTATGCGCGAACGCTTCGGCTCACTCGGCGCGATGGCCAGCGCATTGAGAAGGCCGAAGGTATTCGGCAGTTTGTTGACCTCGTCAGTGAGTTCAACGTTGGTGTAAGGCAGCAAGATTTCAGGCATTGCCGATTGTTCCTTGTGAAGAAAAAGGCGCAGGACATCGCGTCCCGCGCGTGCAGGCTGAAAGGCCGGCTATTGATGGAAAGGGTGGATCAGGCGCGCAGGATCAGGCCGAGGCGGTCTTCGATATCTGCGATGGCGGCGGCCTGCTGCTCGGCGGTGACGCCAGCGGGCCAGACGATGTTGGCACGGTTGAGAACCGAGAAGCGACGGGAATAGAGCAGACCGTCAACGCGGTCCACGCCGTTTGGCGCTTCGCAGTCCTTCAGGCAGACGCCGTGAACTTTCTGGCTTCCGTCCGTCGCGGCCGGGTCCCATGCGACCAGCTTGCCGAGCTTGTCGCCGGCCGGGGCTTGCTCAGTACCGGCGATACGGCCGATAAGCTGGCCGAGCTTGACCAGGCGGGCAGCGCCGCCAGTACCGCCAAGCAGCGTGCCGACGCCGCGCGAGATTTCGGGATCTACTTCCTTCTTCAGCAGCGTGGACATGCCGGGGGTCTGCTGGAATTTCATAACAGGCAAAGTGCCCATGGTTGTTCCCTTTCGAAAGGAATTGGAGTTTCAGGGGTGGCGCGCGGAGCCGATCAGCTCTTTTTCATTTTGGCGGCGCGGGCATCCATGCGAGCGGACAGACCGCCCTTGGCCTGCGGCTTGCCGTTCGGATCGCGGTTCAAGTCCTGCGCATTCAACATGCGGCGCGGAGGCTGGTATTCGCCGTCGCCGTCGTCCGCTTTCGGCGCGACGGACAGCGTGGCCTTGGCGGCCTCGACGCTGTTGCCGGCATTGAACAGATGTTCCGCCAGCGCTTCACGTCCCTTGGCTTCATCCAGCGCCATGATGTTGGCGCGACGTTCAAGGGCATCTTTCACGGCATCGTTTGCGGATGCGGTCAGATTTGCGACCTGTTCTTTCAGGCCGTTGACTTCCGTTTCAAGCTGCTCGGCGCGCTCTTTATCGGTCATGGTAGTTTCCTTTGGAGGGTTTGGCGTTTGGGTTTTCGGCGGATGGCTGGATGCCATCGACCATTTCTTCGTCTTCGCCAGCGCAACCAGTTTTTTGGGCGCGTGCGCAAACAGGCTGTAATCGAAGGCAGCAACCGGCTTTGCCTTTGCGGTGGCCGTCGCGTCTGCGAAGCCTTCGGCAACAGCTTGATCCGGCGTGAACCAGCGTTCCGCCTTCATGATTTCGCGGCAGTCTTCGACGCTCTGGCCGGACTTGGCCGCATAGACGCGGGCATAGGAGGTCGCCAAGGCTTCCAGCGCCTCGATTGTCTTGCTGTGTTCGCTGGAATTTCCGAAGGTGAAGCCGCTCGGATCATGGATCATCATCACGGAGCCGGCCGTCATGGTGACGGTTGCGCCAGCCATCGCGATCAGCGAACCGGCCGACGCCGCAATGCCCTCGATGACAATGTTCGTTATACCGGGGCGCGCCGAGAACAGCGCGTGGATTGCAGCGCCTTCTGTCGCAACGCCACCGGGCGAATTCAGATGAACGTCAAGTTCGGACTCGCCGTCGATCTGCGAGAGCGCGACGATCACATCCGAGGATGTAAACCCGTCATCATAGTAATATTCGCCGACATAGCCGGTAAGCCGAAGCTTGCCGTCTTCAAGAATTGCAGCCATTTGGGATTACCTCAGTAGGGCCGGAAACGACCGCTGATAGCGTGCCGCCGAATTTTGGGTTTTTCGCCGCGCGCAATCTGGCAATTGCGGAGGGCTTCATTCAAAGCGCGCTGCACCTGGTCGAGCGAGGCGGTGGAATAGCGCATCATGTCTTCACCGAAGCGGCCTTCCGTCATCATCTCGCCGGTAAGCAACGCTTCCTCGACGCGGCGCAGCTTGGCTGCGCGCGCGCACCAATCGATCTTCAGTGGATCGTCATTGTCGGCCATCAAGCGGCTTCCTTTGCTGGATCGCGGTTGCCGACAGCAGCAGCCCCGAGCGGCCCGCCACCCCCGCCTTGCGAGCGGCCAAACGGATGCGGAACGCCTGCGGCCTCAAACATCTTCTTTTCGATGCCGAGCTGTTCGATCTGTTCCTCGCCGTTTTTGCCGGCCAGAGCGCATTCGTCATGGAATGTGGAAATACCGGTTTCCAGACGAATCTTGACGGCAAGAGCCGCCTTGTAGTCATCGGCAGATGGTGCAGCCGGTCCGCTCCATTCAGACTGGTAGACGCTTTCGCGGTCCCGGCTGAAGGCTGCATATCCGCCCTTGAACGGAATGACCTTGCGAAAGATCATTTCATCAAGCCAGCGCTCGAACACGCCCTGAAGGAACGGGGCAACGATCCGCGAACGCCGGCGCATGACGATTGGCCAGATGGTGGCAACGGCCATGCGAACCGACGAATACGAGGCGTTGGAATGATCCATTGCCAGTGCCTCGTATGTGATGCCGAGGCAGCGGGCGATTTCCTTCAGGAGACTTTGGAAGAACGGCAGATATTGCGACCCCGGCGTTGCCGCCGTGTGCATCTCGAAAGTCTCGCCCGGCCCAAGATGATTGATCCGACCAGACTCGGACATCGAAATGCCCTTGTTCTTCAGGGCGTCGATACGATTGCCCCAAACGTCCATCAGGTCTTGCTGAAGGCCGCCAATGTAGCCGTCCCAGTCACCGTCGAAACCTTCGGGCGCGTCCATGTCGGCAAGCGTCTCGATTGCCTTGAAAGCCTCGTCGCTCGGTTCCGGACTTTTGATCGTCGCCGCGAAGATGGTCTGCATCAACGCCGTGGCGAGCGTTGCATCTGCGAGCTGGTCGGATTGGGCGATGACCTTAAGCGCCGGCGCAATGACCGAAATCCCGCGCGGGCTGTTGAGGTTGGCGGCGCGGTCCATGACATGGATAACGTCAGCGCCATCAATAGTCCGATCGGACTCGATACCGTTCTTGCGGACACGGAACTTGTAGCCAATCGCCCGGTTGTGTTCGTCATGGTAGACGCCCTGATCAAGCCCCTCGCTTTCGTTGGTGGTGCGCGGGCAACGATGCGAGGCGAGAACGGAAACCTTCAGGCCGATGGTCAGGCCGAGGCGGCGTTGCACGTCCAGCGGCAGTTGATCGAGAACGGCAAATCCTTCACCCGTGGCAAGGAAGCTCCGCAGAAGCGCTTCCGCCATATCGGCAATCGTGGCCTTGCCGGCGAGATCGCATTCCTTCGGGTTCCACGCAAAGCGCCGCCATGCCCGTTCAACCTTGCGGCACCATGCCGAGGCCTGCTTTTTGGTGTAGCCAAAAGCTTCGAGCTGGGAGCGCAGATTGAGTTTCAGTTCGTCGCCGATGGTATCGGTGATGATCTGTTCAACCGCGCCCGATATCCAGCCGCTGTTTTGCATGAAGTCGAAGGCAAGCGCCGAGGCGCGTTCGGCCGACTCGCGTACATCGAGCCGGGCATCGCGCGTGACGGCGCGGCGCATGGCAAGAGTTCCTGCCGTGTCGCCGCGCAGATACCGCGCTGTCATCTTTCGTGCCATCGGCTTGTTCGCGACCGGGGCAGTTACCCGAACCGAATTCGCCTTGACGCGATGGCGAGGTTTTTCACTCAAGAGTATGACCCCCAACGTTTGCGCTGACGCGACTTTTTGCCGGTTGCTGGCGCTGGTTTCGGTTTTTGCTTGCTGAAGGGGCTTTCGTCGGCCAGGTCGAACAAGTCGTTGATCTGTTCCGGTTCGCCGTGAAGATCACGGATCAAATCGGCCCAGCGGTCCGTTGTCAGCCGGCGCTTGTTTTCGAGGTGCCAAGCCAGCGCGTAGGCGTAAACGGTCACGTCAAACCAGTCATTCTGGCGACCGTGAATCTTCTTCCATTTGCGCCCGGCCTTTGGACTGACCAGCTTTTTCGAGCTGCGCTTCAGGCTTGTTCTCGCCTCTTCGGCCTCATCGACCAGCCGTTCCGCCGTCAGCTCCTCGGCGAATTGAGTGTCGCAAAGGTTGGCAGCAAAATGGATGGTGCCCCGTGGCCACTGTTTATCCTCGCCGACGCCCTGCACCAGGTTGGCGAGAGCGGCGGTAACGGCAGTCTTCACATCGTAGAGGCCGACCGGATAAAGCAGGACTTTCGCAATCACGCGGTTGCGATGATCCTTGATATCCTTCTTTTTCGGCGTTCCGAGCCAAGGCAGGCCGATGGGTTCGCGACCATCGAGAGCAAGCACATTCGGCCGGCCGGCGCAGAACCGGTAAACGCGGTCCGTCGCCCAACCGGTATCGACACCTGAAATGTCCAAGCCCTTTTCTTTACCGCTCGGCGTGACATAGGTCCGCGAGAGCGCGTCAGAAAGCTTGATCCAAGGTTCGTCTGACTTGTCGGGCGATCCCTCGAAAATCTCGCGGTCGATAAGGCAGTGTTGCCCACGCGGGCCGATGGCATAGACACCCCACTTAATGCCGTAGCCTTGAACGTCAGCCGCCGAGACCAGCAAAGCCGCCCATTCGGGAATGATGTTGTTCGGTATGCCTTCTTCGCGGGCCGCCTCTACGATCTTTTCGTGATCGATTTCCTCGCCGCCCGGATCGTATGGCAGCGCCAAATCCTGCTGGTAGAACGTCTTCAGCTTTGTGGTGTTGCCTTCGGCTTCCTTCCAACGCTTCCAGATTTCGGCCCACTTTTCGCGCGGCGCGTAAGCCGCCCAAAGGTGATAGCTCGGTTGCCAGTCTCGGCACCTTCCCTCTAGCGGAGGGCAAAGCCATTTCGGCAGATCGGCCGGCGCTATCGCCACCGGCACAGGATCGTCACCCTCATGGACGCGCCTAGCGATCCAGTGCGCTTTTTCTTCCATCTGGCGCTTGTGGCCATCAAGGATAGGCTCGTTACACTTGATGCAACGCATGTGCACCGGCAGGCCGTGTTCCGTATCGAGACCGCGCATCTGATCGAATTCCAGCGCCTGATAGGTGCTGCAATGCGGACAGGGCATGTAGCGGTAACGCTGGTCGCCAGCCTCGAAATCTTCGGTAATGGCGCACTCGCCAGCGATGCCGGGTGTCGATCCCTGCCATTCCTTGGCAAGATCGCCGTACATTTTCTGACGCGCCCGCGCCTGATCGCGCGGACTGCCGCGCCCGTCAACATCGGCCGGGTAGCCCGTGACTTCGTCCATCGCCAGATACTTGATGGACACCATCTGCAAGCCCTTGGAAGAACCTGCATTGACGATCTGGCAGAAGCCACCGGCATAACGCTTGAACGCGGACGTGCTGCCCTGTTCGTCGCGGCTGTTGACCGGCATCACCTTGTGAGCGATCCGGGGCGATACCTCGATTGTCGGCTGCAATTTGATGCGGTTGAACTTCGTGGCTTCTTCCAGCGTCGGCAGCACGATCATCATCGAGCCGGGCGCTTGATCCACGATGAAGCAAAACCAGTTTTCAATTGCGGTCGATTTGCCGAGCTGGGCCGCCCAGCGGCATGTTACCCGCCGCGCAGGATGATCCGGATGCAGGCAATCTTGCGGTTCGCGCAGATATGGAACGCGGTCCGTAAGGAATTTACCCGGCCACGGCGAACCGGATTCCGGCGATACCCTGCGATATTCGTCAGAAAATTCGCTGATCGTCAGGTCTTCAGTTGGCCGGCTGGCGGCGGCCATCCCGCGAAACAGGACCAATGCGCCATGGGTAAGCTCTGGAAATCGTGCGCGCGCATCGTGAATGGTCACTGTTAAGCCCGCCCTGATTACTCTTGCTGAATGAGTTCACCGCCTTCGGCTTGGCGCTTCAGCGCTTCAAGCTGCTTTGTCACCTGCTCATTGAAGGTCGCCAGACCGAGTTTGGCGAAGCCCTTCAGGGCGAGGCGAACGGTTCGTTCGTCCCAGCCGAACTTGAGCGAGAGCGTTGCGGCTTCCGGCTCGATGGCGCGCTCGAATGCACTTTGCATTAAGGCAACCGCATCGCGCCCGGCTTGATCGACTTCATCAACGGTGGTGAGTTCACCCCGCCGTTTGGCGAGGTCCATTTCCTTCAGCTCGGCGTCGGCGAGCGCTTTGCGCGCGTTGCCATCGGCCTGCGTTTTGTTGCGATTGTTGACGCCACCCGAGGAAGGTGCCGGGCTGGGCGCGCTGCTGAAGAGCGTGCCGGCCGGGGCGGAACGGATGCGAATGTTGCCGGATCGATGTTCGACCAGGGCGATGTAATCGACCTTGTTCGACTTTCCGTCTTCGCGAAGCGGCAACGCTTCGGCGTGCTGCTTGAGGTAGCGAGAGAGCGTCGAGCGGTCCACTTTGTCGCCGGATTGCGTCAGTCGCGCAGCCGCTTCGGTGATGGAAATCCAATCTTCGTCCATCAAATCCATCCGTGCAAGCGTGCGTGCATCGTGCGTGTATGCGTGTACCGCTTTTCGAAAGTGCAACTAGTGAAATCCCGCAGTACCCCAGTCCCGTATGGTCGATTTTCCTCGAATACGGTCCCTAAATGGGGGGGGTGGGGGGGGTGCCGCCCCTCAAAGGGGGCAGGGTCGAAGGGTCACGGGACCAGCTTATCAAGCACCGCCGAAACACGTTGATCGAGCAGCGGAGCGCCGACCCGATGGAAGGCGGCGGCTGTTGCGCCCGTGGACATTTCCGTCGGGATGAAGACACCCGACCGGGCGAAGGTAATCTTGCTGCCCGACGAATTCAGCCGGTAGTAAACGTGCCCGTTGAACTTCGGAACTTCTTTGCGATCAGGGAACAACCCGCCACGCATGAAACTTCCGGGGTAAAGGGTTGCCTTGCCGAATGGCCTCGCGACCACACCAGCCGGCGTTTCCTTCGGCCGAAGATACTTGAGGCGGATGTTTCCGCCCCGCGTGGTCATGTCGTAGATATACCGACCGGGCCGAGCTGCCGCAGGATTGCCAATCGCCTTGACGATAACCTGCCGTGGCAAGCCGGTCTGCTTCGTCAGCTCACGGATAACAACCGTTTTTGAGCGGTTGCCCACCTGGTTGACGATGCGCGGCAGGACTTTCGGGAATTGGGCGTTTAGCGCTTGGAGGCGCTTGCCGTACTTGGCAAGGTTTCTATCGGCCCATCTGATCGTCAGAACACCAGACATGGACGCGCCTCCGGGAAATAAACCCTATACAAACGCAAAAGGCGACCGGGTTAGGGTCGCCTTCTGAAAACATAGCTATCGCACTGACCTTGACTCGATGCCTCAAGAGCGAGGCTGGCAAGGCTGGGTTTCGGACCACCTGTTCCCTGTAACCTTCCGGTTAGCTTTGGCAGCGTCTAGCGCTGGCATATGAGGGTGGCGAATCCGAATTATCCGTTGCCCAAATGACTCTCACACCTTTTTCAGAAATGCAAGAGGCAACGTGACGACGCCGACGCGATCCCCAAAACCGTCAATCCAGACCTTCGCTTTCGGCTCGCGGGAGGCTGTCACCTGCACCACAACGCAACGCTTTCCGGCGAACGGGCCGTGAACGATATCTGCCTTTGTTCCCTGCCCGATGGAGCGATCCACAGGCATGCGGCTGATATCGTTCGTTTCGTAAAGCGCCTTCAATTTGTCCACATCGCTGTCGTGGACAACGTGATAACCCGCTTCGTTACCGACGAAATCGATAACGCCGCTTTGTCTTTTCAAGCCAGCAAAGGCGCGGGCCGATGGCAGGATGCGGACCAGCATGTAACCGGAAAGAACGGAACGTTCGCCTTCGATTTTTACGCCCTTTTTGACCGCCTGAAAGCGTTCGCGAGGCACGTAAAGTTCGACATTCGCCCGCTTCAGGCTTTCTTCAAGAACCAGCTCCTTTGCACTTTCCACCGCCAAGCAATACCATCTTGCATCCTTTGGCCGGTCAGCAAACAGGGACATGACAGCGTCAGCAAGGCGCTGGGACGCTAAACGCTGCCTTCGTGTTGTCTCGGTTTTCTGCCATTGCGATGGCTCATTTTCCGCGCAAGCCACAGCCTGCGCCCCCGATTTCTTTCCCCGCATTCCCGTCAAACCTTGCTAATCTGTGTTTCAAATTCGGTGATAGCGGCCTCAACAGCCGTATCGAGATTGGTTTCATGCGGATCGACAGGCGGAAAGCGCATGCCCATAGGCGGCACCCAAGAGAACCACGGCCAGCAACGGCGCTCGTGCAAACGCCTCCATGCCGCCAACAGATCGCTATCCGGCCCGACCCACTGGAACCGTTCGGAAATCGGCTCCAAGAACGTCGAGCAACGCCAAGGTTCGCGCCGGCGAGCCGCAAAGAGCATGCCTTCAACAACGCTTGCGCAGTAATCCACCAGTTTGTTGCGGCGGATTTCCTCGAAAGACTTTTGGCCCGTGTCGCACATGATTTTTTCGACCGGCGCTAACCGGATTGGCTGGTTCGATGCCGTCAGGAGCATTTCAAGCCAAGTGGCCATCCACAGATTGGAAAACGATTTGGCGGGCACTTTCGCTACCGGCCCGCTGGCAGGTGGCAAGTCTTTCCAAGCCTTCTTCCGTAGGTAGATTGCAGGGCTGTAGGGTTTCACCCTGCCCTCGATCCACTTGAGATACGATGGCGTCAGACGGATGCAGTCCCGACGATCCGCGTCAGTCAGTTTGTCCCATTCCGCTTTTGCCTCGTCACGACTGTAGTCCTCATGGCGCGGCCAAGTCGGTTTCCAACGCTCAAACTCGCGGTTTATCCGCTTTCGCTCTGTCGTCGTCAGTGCGCGCTCGCCCGCGCCTCTTTCTGGAGAGTTAATTGGAGAGGTAAGTGGAGAGTTATTATAGAGGGGGCGCTCTGCCCCCACCTTATGGGGCGCACCGCCCCCAGCTTCGGGGCGCAATTCCCCCACGTCGCCAGCGCCGGCATCGTCATAAGGTGAGGGCATGACGCCACCGCCTTGCTGCAATAATTCTGGATGGCTGTAACCGTCTGGCCAGCGCGCGACATACTTTTTTTGACGCCATTTTTGACCTTTCATGCCGGCGCTTTCTACACGCAACCAGCCCTTTTCTTCGGCGGCGCGCAGATGAAGGCGGATTGTCTTGCGGTCACGCCCGCTCTTTTCGACCAGGTCGCCAATAGGAGGAAAGCAACGGTCGCCCTCGCGGTTCATGAATTCGGAAAGCACGCGCAGAACGTCGCGCGTCGTCGCCGGTAGATCGGAATTGCCGATTGCCCAACGCCAACGCCACATCCGCGATTGCTCCTTTCGTGTCCTGTTTTCGCTCATTTTCTGTCCTTAAACCCCGACATTTGCTCGATTTCACCCTTTCCAGTTTTCGTAAGCGCGGCGCAGATCGAGCCATCGGCCGGCCGCTTGCGCATCGTCATTCAGTTGATTTTTGGATTTGATCGCGAGAACGCTTTTCAGCCGCGTATCGGCCGCAGTTGCTGTCCGCACCAGACCGCCCGCCGTGTTCGCCTCAAGGAAGCGCCAGAACGATGGTTTCTTGACGGTAATTGCGGCATTGGCGGCATAGTTCTTTTCGCGCGCCTTGCGCTCTTCTCGCCCCATCGCACGGCGCAGGGCCGCTATGATCTTACTTGCTCTTTCGCCAACATCGAGAAGCATGCGGGCGACATCGAGGCCCAGCGCGACCAACTCGATTTCGTGCGACAAGGCATCCTTGCTGAAGGTTGCGATGATGGTCGCCTCATCCATGTGGCGAAATGCGACCAGGTGCACCCGCTCATCGTCGGTTTCGACTACCCATTGATCGCCGGCCAGCCGATCCGCGAGGTAGCGTACCCGCTCAACCTTCTTTTGTTCGGCCTGATGGTCTCTCATGCCGCCACCGCTTGCACGGCCAAGTGGTTGCAATTCGCAGCGGCGAGCGCCTTTGCCACGGGCGGGCAAACGCTGTTACCAACACAGGATATCTGCACTTCCTTGGAGAACGGAACCCATTGCGGACCGCCGTTATGGCCGATCCGAGAACGATCATAGTAGCCGTCGATCTTGTAATCAGCCGGGAAGCCTTGCGCAGTGTAAAGCTCGCGAGGCGTCAGCATACGCATCCCGATATCGACAACAACGAATGTCAGGCCGTCGATTTCCAGCGTGACGAACTCACGTTCGTCCCACAGACCATGGGACCGCATAAAATCCGCCACCTGTCGCGCGCGAACTGCTTGCGCTTCCGTGAATGGCGGAATGCCGATTTCCGCCTCAAGATGAGCGTGGCGCGCCTTACAGGTCGCCGTCCGCATCGGCTCATCACCGCGCGAACCCTCGCCAGTCTCGTAATAGGATTGAAGGAACGGCAATATCAGGCGGGTTTTGCCCTGCCCTTCCGGCATTACCGTGCCGCAAGGCTGCATCATGCTATGGCCGGTAGAGGTGCCGAAATCGCGCGCCACGTAAGCGGCTACGAGCTGCTGGTGGCTTCCGGTTTGCGTGAGGGTCGCCAACGGCGCATCCACCGGACGGCCGGGGTTAACCCCGCCAGCGCGCCGGCTATCGTTATTGTGCTGTGCCATGAACGCGCAAATGACGGCATTCTGGTCTTTGCCGCTGGCAGTTATGGTGTGCGCCGGCGTTTTGACAGACCGGCTTGCCCCGCCCTGCTGGGCATACGTCAGGACAGGCGCGACAAGGGCTTTTTCACCGCGCTTAGCGCCCGTGATCGTTCGTGCCGGCTGGCCCAAGTCCTCGACACGTCCGCCATGCGTAAGGTTGACCAGGTACGGCCGACCGGCACGCATTACGAACTTGTCAAAGCCCCGCGCGACCCGTGCCATGGAGTTAGGAGCAAGGGGCCGCTTGGCCTGCACGCCGTGCTTTTCCTTGATTTCTGCTACGGTATTGAAGATCGAGGGGCACGGAATGCTGTAATCGATGCAGTCACCGACGATAGGCCAAGGCAATTTTAGGCCAGCAATAACGTCTGGATCATCCGGACGGCCATGCGTCGGAGCCGGCCACACGATTGGTTGACCGTCAAAACGAATGATAATGAACAGCCGTTTGCGGATCGTCGGTGCGCCAAAATCACACCCCCGCAACTCGCGACTTTCCATTTTGCCGCCGAGTTTGCGAACAGCCTTGCACCATTTGCGATAATCTTGCCCCTTCTTTTCGGGGTCGGGCATCAGGCCGCGCGGCGTCATGATGAGCGGGCCGTAATCCTTGAACTCCTCGACGTTCTCCATCATGACGACATCGACCTTGCCGCCGCTCTTCTGGATGCGTTCGATCCAACCTGGAATAATCCAGCAGAGGTCACGAATATTGCGCTCGACAGGCTTTCCGCCCTTGGCCTTGCTGAAATGCTTGCAGTCAGGCGAAAACCACGCCAACCCGATATGCTTGCCGCGCAGATGGTCTAGCGGGTCGATCTTGTAGACGTTTTCCGAAAGGTGGATTGTGTTCGGGTGGTTTTCCTCATGCAGCTTAAGCGCCAAAGCATTATGATTGATGGCATAGTCTGGCGACCGGCCGAGCGCTTGCTCAATGCCGGTCGAAGCGCCACCGCCACCTGCAAAGCTATCGATGATGTACGGCCCGTTTGGACCGATGGCAGGAGCGACCGCCAGAAGCGTGCTTGCGAAAAGTGCGCCAACATGAGCGTTCATGCCGCCACCTTCCTTGCCTTTTCATCCAGCAATTCCGCATATCGCGCATGAATTTCATCAGGGTACAGAACCGGACTATTGAACCCATACAGACCAGCAACGTTGCGCCGGATGAATGAAAGCTTTTCGGCCTCGTCATTTGTCAGCATGCGCAAAGGCCAGCCTTTGACGTATTTCATTTCGGGGGTGATATGCCCCTCAAGTTCACGCCTCACATCGGCAAGCCGCTTGGCTGCGGCCAGTCGCCGGGAAAGATCGATATCCAATAAGAGCGGGGCAACATCACCCAACCAGCGCGCGCCTTGAAACGCAAAACCACTATCAGCCTCAAGAGCGACCATCCGGCGATAGAGGTCATGGCTTTCAGGTTGAGCGGAGGCCGCCGCCAAATCCGACACATTTGACATGATGCAGAAGCGGCAGGACACGCGGCCCATACCAAACTCACGATATGCAGGGTGCGGACGCAATCCGCTGGCATCAATAGCCGCAAATACCTCTTCTTCGGTCCAATCAAGAATAGGACGCCAATTCCACACCCTGCCCTTGGCATCACCGTCGAATACCGCCATCCGCGAGCGATTGCGGCTTTCAGCGCGGCGGATTCCGGTTACGTTTATGATTTCTTGATCTGGATAACGCTTTTTCAGGTCAGCGATGATGACGTGGGTTTTCAGCTCCGAGGTGCAAAACCGCATGTCTGGCGTTGACCAGCACGGAACAAGGGTAACGGTTGAAAGCAGCTCATAGCGAACTTTGCTAGACACCCAACGGCTTTCCCAACGCTCCATCAACCCGCCAGCCTTGCGACGAACCACAACGAGGTCACACCGCAGATGGTCTGCAAGTTCTTCGCAAATCGGGTGACTATCGTTCCACTCAACCAACCCGAGATCGGCATGGATCAGGATGCGAGGGCCAGCATGACCGATAGCGTCCAGATGGCGGAAAGTAGCCAAAGCCGCTGCCTGGCTGTCCTTACCACCTGATACACCTATGGCGACCGGACAATCTCTGGCAATCAGCGCATCAATCTCAACAGCACGCGAGACGTACATTATGTCGCCTCGCTTTCCGGCGTTCCGGCCTGATTACCCCAAAAGTCCCACATGCCATTCAGGCGGATATCACCCTCGGCAAGACTTTCTTTGCGCTGGAAAAGCTCAAGTTTGCGCAGCCCCGGCCATTGCCTATCAATCTGCTCTGCGAACCACACCGGCTTGCGGCTATGTTCGGTCTTTTTTTCGGCATAGAGGCTGGGGGGCTGCATTCCCATCAACGGGGCGATTGAAATAGGTCCGCGCTTTCCGATCAGGATTTTTTCGTGCCGATCACGCACATGGCGACCCATGCCAATATCTATCTTATCCCAAATGATCTCAGTGACGAATTCGAAGCCCCAAGCCTCCATCACTTCAAGAGCGTGCTTCGTGCGATTAGCGGTCGCCCATAACCACAATTCAGCAGACTGTGTTGCAGGGCTTTTATCGCCAGCACAAAGCGCCTTGATTTCCTCAAGTGACATCGCAGGGTACTTCAGCCCCTTGTCTTGCCCCGTTTCATCGCTCCAAGCCTCTTGCTGCCAAGGTGGATCGGCGTAGATAATTGGATAGGCAGCGCGAGGCATTTCGACCGTTGATCTTTTGCCCTGATCTGAAATCAGCCCAACCATTCGCAATCTGGCCTCGCGATTACTGGCCTGCTGCGCTGTTCGAATTTGCTTGCTTTCAGCGGCTATAGCCTTGTCCGAGGCGATTAGATCGCGGGCAAACCGCTCCTGTGCTTCCGGCGTGGCAAGGCGCTTTAATTGATCCAGCGTCACACCTTTGTCGTGCCGCGTGCCTCGTAATGTTTGCAAGGCGACCCTTGATATCTTTTCACCACGCTCAACATCACGTTGAATCGTTCGTTCTTTTTGACCGATGGCGTCCGCTGTTGCGGCGGTGAAGCGTTGAGCTTCCAAAGTAGCTTCGCCAATTTGGCGAACCTTCGCACGGCCATTTCCTGTCGCGCCATTCGCCGTTTCCGGGTGCTTGATAAGATACAGCTCCTTACGTCGCGCGAGGAACAGCGCCCGATCTGCGGCCGTCAGATCGGCGCGGATCAGGTTTTCATCAATCTCCCAAAGCTCGCAGTCCGTTTCGTCGCCCAGCTCATGAAAGCAAAGAATGGTGGACATTCCCAGCCGCGCGCAGGCTTCCAGCCTATGCCCACCGGCACTCAAACGAACGGTGACATCATCCTCTTTTCCGAAGACGGTTATCGGGGTTTTCAAGCCATCACGCTTTATCGAATCCATAAAGGAAACGACTTTCGCTTCATCGAGATTTCGCAGACGGTTGCCCACGACAATCTTGCCGATGGTTCGGGCTATCGCGATCTTCTTCTTCGGTTCCGGAATCATATCGAAGGCTCCGTCCGCACGTAGTTACCGTGATCCGAAGCCTTCAGCTTTTCGCCGACGCGCTTGCCCGTCACGCCCCGCGCAAGCATCTTTTCGGCCGCTTGCGGGTGAAACTGGAAAGCCGCACCAGATATGGCGCGGCGAGCATCGACAGGGAGAGCATCGAAACGCCGCATCGTCGCGGCCTTTTCTGGATTGGGGGGAGGAAGCCGGTCCGGACCGTCCATCAGTCAACCCTCACGATGGCATCGAGGTAGCGCCGGCCGCTATCCTTCAGATAGACGCGAGCTGGCCCGGCCTTCGGTTCTTCGATCCGGCAATACCCCGCTTCTGTGCAGGCTTTGGCGCGGTCACGGTCATAGACGCGAATAAGGTTTATCTTTCCGCCCGCCACATCACGAAGCATGAAGAGAAACTGCTGATCCAGCCGGCTAAGCGGCTTTAGAAAGAGTTGTGTGGCAGGCGATGAACGGGCGGGCTTCATTCGTCACCGCCGATCAACATCTCGGCGACCTTCGCCAAGTGCTGCTTTGCCAGACCAACAACCTTGAGGCCCGCCTTTTTCTCAGCGGCGGTTAGATGGCCGTCCGAAAGGGCCGATGCCAGCTCACGAACAACATCGTCGAGTACACCGTCAAGGCGCAACAGACCCATGGGGCAGAGGCTGACTTCCGCCGCGCCGCCATCATCTTTCACCAGCGAATAACCAGCTTCACGCGCTAACGTAGTGAGGATGAATGGATGCGCCGAACGGCGATCAAGATCGAGAGCCAGATCGACGCGGATGAAGCTTGAAGCCCATTGCGGGTCCGGCGAGGCGTATTTTGTAAGAACAGGACTGCCAACGCCGATGATCTTCGCGGCCGAGGTGACGCCGCCGACAGCATCATAAGCCGCCTGTGTGTTGGCCTTGAGGGCCGCTTCGGTAATCTTGGAAATTGAACGCACTTAGAGACCCCACAAAAGCAAGGAAATTAAATTTGGAAATGATTCCGTGAATGCCGTTCGCGGACGGCGTAATCAGGTGACAGCTACAGAGTTACGGAGATCACCCGATGCGAAGCAAAGTCAGAAACCCGCGCCAGAGCAGCAGTGAGATTGCGCCCCGGCGCGGGCCGCAGCAGGCCGGGAGGAATGGCCACGCAATTGAAACGGACGCCGCGAAGATGTGCGGACATCTTCGCGGCTGGCTGATGCACTGTAGGACTTATCGGCACCAGATCGGTGTATTCAGTTATCATCTATCGCCACCAGCAGCCCGGTTGAATTTATTGAAGTAGCGAACGAGGTCACTTGCTGAAACCTCCCTGCCGGTAGCGTCCTCGATTAGCTCGATGTGCTGCGGACGCGGAAACGCGCGGCAAGACTCCCACTTTGAAACCATACCCTTTGACGCATTCACCAGCCGCCCGAAGGCGTACAGGGAGAGATTGCGCTCGCGGCGATATTTACAAATAGGATGTTCCATGGATTCGAACATGTATCGAAATTCGACACAAAAGCAAGCGGCAAGCGTGTCCAACAAAGAAACATACATTGGTTTCTTTTTTAGATACAAAATGGGCATGCGAGAATGGATCAAAAAAGCGATCACTTATAAAACCGGCGATGGTTACGGGTCGCAAACGGCTGTCGTGACGTTGCTGGCTGAAAACTGCGGCTGGACGCCAACTCGCGGCAAGCTGAACAAGCTGATTTCAGGCCGGCAAGAGCTAAGCGCATCAGATATGTACGACATATCTTTAGTCACGGGATATCCGGTTCCGCCTTCCAGAACAGGCGACGAAAATCTGGACGCCTTTCTCGAACTCTATAACCGCACGCCTGAAAAGCACCGCAAAACGGCGCTTGACGCAGCTATGGTGTATATGAAGGCATCGGTTGATTAGCAGGGCTTCCAGTCCTCACAAGCATCACGAAGGCCATGTCTTCGTGAATGTTTACACTCCACGATCCGCCGTAGTTTTCCGCTAGTTCCTGCCGCAATTTGTCGGCGTATACCAGGTGGCCTTTTCGAGGAGCAGGCTCGGGCCGGGACGCCGCGCCCACCATGCACATTGCCGCGACACCAACGGGTGCCTTCAACAAGTTTCTTCGAGTATTCTCTTGCATTCCTATCCCCTAAAACTCGGGGTTAAGATGGAACAAAATGAGAACATAGACAAGGAAAAAATTCCTTGTTCACAACCTAGTGTGGTTTTCATCGCAAAAATTCCATGAGAAATATGATTACAATTAGAGCGTCCTAAGAAATCAAATACATAGCCGAATTGCACAATAAGTTTCGTAAAAGGATACATTTTACATTGACGAATGTATCAAATTAAGAGACATGATTGCTCCATCACGAACCGTTGAAACCCTCGCGGTCGGGATTTCCCGGATGGGCGGCGTTCCCTCGAAATGAACATTGCCGCCCATCCTTCAACATTAGGATGGATCGGCAAGCATGGCATCGCACCGCATAGACCAGAAGAAGAAAGCCAGCGTCATCAGCAAGATGGCGCAGTACATGATTGACAATCCGGACAACTGCACCCGCGAAACTCTCTTGCTGCAGTTCACCCAGGAAGAGGTTGACACCTGCCACGCGGACGCACGAGCCGAGGCCAACAGTCGCCAGAATCGCGAAGCGGCCTAACGTCCCTTCCGGTTTCCGCACCTTCGCCTGCGCAGGCTGGTGCGGCTTCCCGAAGAGACGGACAGGGCGACAAGCGATGACAGATACGACAGAACCAAAGTTTGGCCTCGGCGGATTTCAGGCCAAGTACCTTCACCCGCTGCATTCCTTTGTGAAATACGCTCGCGAGGTTCACCCCTTCCATCTGATGTACGGAAGCATCAGGCTTGAACCGGCCGACATTGGCGGCGTCTACATCATCGCATTAACCGGCCACGCCACCGCCATCATCCACGATCCAGAGGGCTTCATAGAAGCGCCGGCTACGCTCGACATTCCGGATGCCGCCTTTGCCGCCGCCAAGGGTGTTGCGCTTCCACCCATGACCTATTGGGGTGAGGAGTATGCGGTGACCGTGCCGGAATGGCTTCAGCCCGGCATGGTCTACGTCTATTCGGCCGGCATGCACATCAGCCCGAAAATGCGCAATCCAGCATGGGCCGAGCAGAATGGCGAGTTTCAGCCTGCCCTTTATTCCGCCCCGTGCAGCGTGCGGGATCATACGCGCGGGCTGGACTACCGGCTGATGCCGACAAAAGCAGCCATGGACTGGCGCGCACTGCTCGCCGCCAGCCAGATCACTTATCCGTCGATCTGCTTTAATCCGGTTGTGCCGGCACTTTTCAATCCGCTGATTGAGGTGCTGGTAAACGATCATCCAAAAGCCATTCTTGTTCATTGCCCTCGCAAAGCCGACAAGACGGATGCGCAAATGTTCATTCTTCAGATGACGGATTGCCCGGAGTTCATTGGCGTCTGGATGGGTTTCAAGCCGGCCGAGGCAAGCACAATTCCGGAACATTTCCTGACCCAGCCGAAGGCAAACCAAGCAGCCGAGGCCGCCGAAGGATGAGCGCCAGTCCCAGCCCCAGCCGCAAGCCTAAATCCCTTTTCCGCGTCACCTATCGCGACGGCGCGACGGTCACGACAACCGCCACCGATTCAGTTTTGGCTGGTTTGCAGGCCGAGCGCCAGCGCCCCGGCGCTATCAAGAGCATCAAGTTTTTGAAGAAGGTTTCCCATGGCTGACAGCACCAACATTTCGTGGGCGGATATGACGTTCAATCCTTGGATCGGCTGCACCCGCATCGCGCCGGCATGTGATGGCTGTTACGCCGCCCACCTGATGGAAACCCGCATGCACCGCGCCGAGTGGGGCGGGCCGGGCAAAGGCAACGGCACCCGCGCGCGCACCAGCGCCGCCAACTGGCGCAAGCCGCTGGCATGGAACGCCACGGCCGCCAAGGAAGGCACGCGCCCCTTTGTGTTCTGCGCCTCGCTGGCTGACGTGTTCGATAACGCCATTCCCGAAGAATGGCGCCGGGATCTATTCGACCTTATCCGCGCCACCCCGCACCTTGTCTGGTTGCTTCTGACGAAGCGCCCTATGA